>NZ_JBFUJD010000049.1:0-39579 GCF_056401555.1 Caulobacter sp. P4_E5 | reverse complement strand
GGCGGCGGGGGAGGCGGCGGCGGCGGGGGCGGCGGCGGCGGAGGCGGCGACGCGAACGAGTAGCGCAGACCCACGGTCAGCGACTGATCGCGATACTGGCCTTCGAAGCTGCCGGGTTGCAGCAGGCCCGAACCGGTCGACTGGAACGCGTGTTCCGCGCCGGTGATGTAGCGGTAGGTGAAGTCGATCTTCAGCTTGTCCGTCGCCTTGATCGACGCGCCGGCGATAGCTTGCCAAGCGACGGCGAGATCGTCGTCGTCGACGGTCAGGTTCTGAATAGCCGTGTTGGTCGCGGTGACCGCGCCAACGCCGCTGAACTGACCCAGAGCCTTGACGTCCAGACGGTTGATGCCGACGCCGGCGCCGAGGAACGGGTTCAGCCAGGAATCCGGAGCGAAGTCATAGATGACGTTCGCCATCAGGCTCCACGAGTCGATCGAACCATCCGGCGAACCGCAGGTCTGAGCCGACGACGTACGGGTCACGCCCGGGGTGCAGAGGCCGATCGGCTGGGCGCGAACGGCGCTGCCGTGGACGCTGTCGAGGTCGCCGGGGCGATAGCCGCCTTCGACTTCAGCGCGCCAATGCGGGTTGAACTGGTAGCCGAGACGGACGAAGCCGGTCCAGTCGTTCTGCGACTTCCAGGCCCAGTGATAGTGGGCGCCGTCCGGAGCGTTGGCGTCCGATTCGGTCTTGAGGCTTTGCGGCCAGTGATAGCCAAGGTCGACCGCGCCGTACCAGCCGGTCTCTTGGGCCGAAACGCCCGACGCGGCGAACACCGCGACCAGAGCAGCTCCCGCCAGGAGGTTGAGTTTCATCGTTGAAGAGCCCTCTATTGCCCTGCCCAGGCCGGAGTCCGACCGAGCGCTGTTATACCAAGGCGAACGCCACGGGAAAGTGTCAGCAAAGACACACTCGTCAGGTTTCGCCCCCTGCCCATTGCTCAGGAAAGCTAAACAAGACCGCCCCTCAGAATCAACTGCCGAGCGCGCCCGCCAACTTCCACGGAAGATGAGCGTCAGCGTTGCTGGGTTCGCACGTGAACCGTTTGCACGCAAGGGCTTGCGATCAGGAAATGGCCAAGCATTCGCAGATCGTCGCCGAAAATCCGCAGCTTTTGACCTGATCCGTCAGGTCATCGACCAACCCGGTCCAGCTTTGCCTCTAATCCAGGGTGGTTCGATAGCGCGCCATCGCCAGGCCCGAGATCGCCACCACGAACAGTCCGAGCGCGGATAGACTTGGCCATAGGGCCGTCACGTCCAGTCCTTTCAGCAGGGCGCCCCGGACGATGCGGAGGAAGTGGGTCACCGGGATCACCGTGCCCAGGGCCTGGGCCCAGGCCGGCATGCCGCGGAACGGGAACATGAAGCCCGACAGCAGGATCGACGGCATGATGTAGAAGAACGACATCTGCATCGCCTGCAGCTGGGTCCTGGCCACCGTCGAGATCAGGAAACCCAGGGCCAGCGACCCGATGATGAACAGCAGCACCCCCAGGCAGAGCGCGATCCAGCCGCCGGCCATCGGCACCGCGAACAGGGCCCGGGCCAGCACCAGGATCACGACCGTCTGGATCACGCCCACCGCCACATAGGGCGTCAGCTTGCCGATCATCACCTCGATCGGGCGAGCGGGCGTGGCCAGCAGGCTCTCCATGGTGCCGCGCTCGTATTCACGGGTGACGCCCAGCGAGGTCATCATCACCAGGGTCATCGACAGGATCACGCCCAGCAGGCCCGGCACGATATTGTACGAGGTGATAGCCTCGGGATTGTAGCGGCGATGGATCACCACTTCGAACGGATCCGCGCCCGAAGCGCCCGGCGGTTTGGCCACCGCGCCCACGAGATCCCGCGTCAGGGCCGTGCGCGGCAGGCTGGCCAGGGCTGCGATCGCGCCGCCGGTGGCCGCGGGGTCGGAGGCGTCGGCCTCGACCAGGATCTGGGCCTGGTCGCTGCGCACCACCCGGCGGGTGAAGTCGGCCGGGATGGTCAGGGCGAACTGGACCTCGCCGCGCGCCACCGCCGCGTCCAGCTCGGCCGGCGAGGTCGCCGTGCGGACGATCTCGAAATAGCCGCTGTTGACCAGGGCCGACAGGGTCGAGCGCGCCATCGGGCCCTGGTCCTGCACCAGCACCGCCGTCGGCAGGTCGCGCGGATCGTTGTTGATGGCGTAGCCGAACAGCATCAGCTGCACGATCGGCATCACGAGGATCATGGCGTAGGTCAGCCGGTCGCGGGTGAGCTGGATGAACTCCTTGATCAGCACCGCTAGGATGCGAGCGCCGGACAGGGCCTTGGCGGATTCGCTCATTGAAAATTGTCCGACGACTGGCTCATCAGCCGGATGAACACGTCCTCCAGCGTCGGCTTGACCTCGATCCATTCCAGCGGCGGCTTGCGATAGGGCGCGATGGCGGCTTCGAGCGCGGCGCGGTCGGTTCCGCTGACGTGCAGGGCCGCGCCGAACGGGGCGGCCATGATCACGCCGGGCGCCTTGGCGAGGTCGCGGGCCAGTCGGTCGGCCCCCTGCCCCTCCCCTCGGAAGGTGACCAGACCCGACTGCTCGATCACGTCGTCGGCGGTCCCGCGCGCCATCAGCCTGCCGTAAGCGATGTAGGCGATGTCGTGGCAGCGCTCGGCCTCGTCCATGTAGTGGGTCGAGACCATCACGGTCAGGCCCTCGGCCGACAGAGCGTGGATCTCGTCCCAGAACTCGCGTCGGGCCTTCGGATCGACGCCGGCCGTGGGTTCGTCCAGCAGCAGCAGCTTGGGCTCGTGCATGATGCTGGCGGCCAGAGCCAGGCGCTGCTTCCAGCCGCCCGACAGGCTGCCGGCCAGCTGCTTCTTGCGGGCGGTCAGGCCCAGGCGGTCCAGACTGCCCTTCACCCGCTCGCGACGGCCCGGCAGCTCGTGGACCCGGGCCATGAAGTCGAGGTTCTCCTCGATCGACAGGTCCTCATACAGCGAGAACTTCTGGGTCATGTAGCCGGTCTGGCGCTTCACGGCCTCGGCGTCCTTGCGGAAATCCAGCCCCAGCACCGCGCCCTCGCCGCTGTCGGGGGTCAGCAGGCCGCACAGCATCCGCAAGGTGGTGGTCTTGCCCGAGCCGTTGGGGCCGAGGAAGCCGGTGATCTTGCCCTTCTCGACCTGGATCGACACGTCCTGCACCACGTGGCGCGGGCCGAAGCTCTTGTTCAGGCCCCGGACGTCGACGGCCAGTTCGCTCACCGATCCGCCTCCAGCGGCGTGATGTCGACCGGTTGGCCGGGCGCGAGCGGCGCGCCGCCTTCCGGCCGCGCCTCCACCAGGAACACCAGCCGCTGGCGGGCCTCGCGGCTGTAGATCACCGGCGGGGTGAACTCCGAGCGCGGCGAGACATAGTTGATCCGCGCCGTCCGCTCGGCCCCGCAGCCGTCACACGTGAAGCGCACCGTCGCGCCGGGGCGATAGCGGGCGACCTCGCCCTCCGGCACGAAGAAGCGCAGGCGCACCCGGTCGTCGGACAGCAGGGCGACCACGGGCTGGTTGGCGGCCGTCCATTCGCCGGGCTGATAGAAGACGTCCTGCACGCGAGCCGCCACGGGGGCGCGCGGGCTGATCTGGTCCAGGCGGCTCTGGGCGGCCGCCAGGGTCTCGCGCGCCGAGGCCACGGCGGACTGGGCGGCGTTCACCGCGTCGGGCCGCGCGCCCAGGGTTCCGACGTCCTTGCGGCGGGCGACGGCGGCGGCGTTGGCCCGGGCCGTATCCAGGGCGGCCTTGACCTGATCCAGCTTGGCCGGGGCGTAGATGCCCTGGCGCACCAGCGGCGCGACGCGATTGAAGTCGGCCTGGGCCTGGCGGACCTGGGCCTGCGCCGCGGCGCGCTCGGCGTCGTAGACGGCCAGCTCCTGCGGGCGCTGGCCCTTTTCGGCGTCGCGCAGCTGGGCTTCCGCGATCGCCACCTGGGCGGCGGCCTGGTCGCGGGCGGCGGTCAATTGGGCGGCGTCGAGGGCGAACAGCGGCTGGCCCGCCTTCACCCGATCGCCGCGCTGGACGGCGACCGCGCTGACCAACCCCGCGTTCGAAGCCCCGACATACAGCGTCTCGCCCTCGACATAGCCCGACAGGCGATGCGGCCGGTGGGCGTCGGGTCCCAGCAGACGCCAGCCCAGGAACCCGGCGAGGCCGAGCCCGGCGACCACGGCGACGATGCGGCCAAATGGGGGATGGCTTGCGGGCTTCACGCCGGAACTCCTGCGCTCGGCGCCAAGCCCGCCAGCACAGTGTCGGCGTGTTGGATCAGCAATCCAGGCAGATCCATCGGCGGCGCGCCGATCGGGGTGAAGGTCTCCTGCCAGATCACGCCCATCAGCACCGGCCCCATGACGCTGAAGGCCTGCAGGCGCGGATCGCCCGGACGGATCTCGCCTCGCGCCTGAGCCCCAGCCAGAGCGCCGCTCAACGCCGTGAGGCCACGGCTGACCACCTCGTCGTGCCAGACCCTGGCCAGTTCCGGAAAGTTTCGCGACTCGCCGATGACCAGCTTGGCCACCGCCCCCAGGCGCGAGGTCTCGATGATCGCGCCGAGCCGGGAGAACAGCAGGCGTAGCAGGTCCGGGAACGGGATCGTCGCCTGGCTCAGGACGGCCTCGACGATATCGAGATTGGGGACCACAGCCTCGCGCACCACGGCGCGGAAGATGTCCTCCTTGGTTTCGAAATAGAGATAGAGCGCGCCCTTCGAGATCCCGGCCTTGGCGGCGATCTCGTCCAGCTTCGCGGCGGCGAAGCCCCGCTCCGCGAACACCTCGAGCGCCGCCTGGACGATCTCGCCCGGCCGCGCCTCGCTGCGCCGCCGCCACTTAGGGGAACCGGCCTGCATTTGGGACATCCGAAGTAAATGACTTGAAAGTCATATACCGGAGTTATCGCGATTTCAAGCCATTCCAACCGCCGTCACCCGCCAGCAGGCCGAGGTCATCGTCGCCATGCCGTCCTTCGCATAGGGCTCCAGCGCCGCCGCCACCGCCTCGCGGACCTGGCCGCGCACCGTGTCGTCCTCTTGCGCCAGGATCGGGTTCAGCGGCCCGACGCGCAGGCTCATGGTCATCAGCTCGTCGAAGGTCAGCGGGCTGGCGACGTCCAGCGGCGCGATCTCGATCCCCCGCCAGCCGCTGTCCTCCAGAATCCGGCGCACCCGGTCCGGGTCGGCGAAGGCGAAGCGGCCGGGCGCGGCCTTCTCGAACGCCGGCAGGGTCGGCAGGAACGGGGCGGCCGCGCGCAGCGGGACCAGCGCCAGCGGGTTTTCCTCGGGCGCGCGCCAGGCGGCGAAGGCCAACTTGCCGCCCGGCTTCAAGGCGCGCCGCAAGTTGGCGAAGGCCGCGACAGCGTCCGGGAAGAACATCACCCCGAACCGCGAGACGATGGCGTCGAACGGCGTCTCGAAGACGTGGGTCTGGGCGTCGGCCAACAGGAACTCGACGCCCTCGACCCCATCCTCGCCCGCCCGCCGCCGGGCCAGCTCGACCAGGGCGCCGGAGATGTCGACCCCGACCGCGCGGCCGGTCGGTCCCGTCCGCCAGGCCGCGGCGAAGGTGGTCGCGCCCGAGCCGCAGCCGACGTCCAGGACCCGCTCGCCATTGACCGGCCCCGCGGCCTCGACCACCGCCTCGGCGATCGGGGCCATGATCCTGTCGAGCAAGGCCTGGTGCTCGACCCAGACCCGCCCCGCGCGGTCCCAATAGGCGTTCATGTCCCGGTCGGCGGTCGCGTTCATCGTCATCTCCGTCGTTGCGAGGATCACCCTCGCGGCGCATCCTGCAAGTTCAAGCGCACTTGAGGTCAAGCGGTGTTCGACGTCGACATCTCGGAACTGGCGAAACGCTCGGGCGTGCGGGCCTCGACCTTGAGGTTCTACGAGGAGAAAGGGCTGATCGCCTCGACCGGACGGCGGGGCCTCAAGCGCCTGTTCGGCCCGGAGGTCGCCGACCGCCTGTCGCTGATCGCCCTGGGCCGCGCCTCAGGCTTCTCGCTGGACGAGATCGCCGGGATGCTGGACGGCCCAGACATCGACCGCGACCGCCTGCGCGCCAAGGCCGCCGAGCTGGACAAGCGGATCGAGCAGCTGACCCGCATGCGCGACGGCCTGCGCCACGCAGCCGCCTGCAAGGTCCCGGTCCTGACGGACTGCCCGCACTTCCTGCGGATCGTGAAGGTCGCCGGCGCGCGGCGACGGTACCGGGCGGAGGCGGTGTAGGGGCCGCCAGCGGTCCGTCGCCCCTCCCCTACCGCACCGCGACTCCGACGATCTCGACCGCGTAGTCGGAATGGGCCAAGCGCGCTTCGACCGTGGCGCGCGCCGGCGGGTTTTCCGAATCCACCCAGGCGTCCCACGCCTGGTTCATGGCGTCGAACCCGGCGATGTCGGCCAGGTAGATGGTGACGCTGACCAGCTTGGCCTTGCTGGAGCCGGCCTGGGCCAGGGTGTCGTCCAGCTGGGCCAGGACCTCGCGCGTCTGCTCCAGGACGGACTGACCCTTGGTCTCCTCGGCGACGTGGCCTGACAGGAACACCAGGCCGTTGACGACGACGGCGTCGCTCCAGCGCGCCGCCTTGCCGATGCGTTCGATCACAAGAAAACTCCCTATCTCAAGCTTGCGTCGCGCAGCCGGCGGCGGCGGCCGCCCAGGGCGTCGGGACGGTTCAGCACCTTGCGGTACTCGTCGCGGCGCTCGTGGATCGAGGCGATGACCAGGCCCATCGGCACGCCGATATCGACCAGCACGGCCTCGGACAGTTGCAGGCTGGCCTCGATGGTCTCGGGCACGGCGTCGGTGGCGCCCAGTTCGTAGAGGCGGGCGGCGTGGCGGGCGTCGCGGGCGCGGACCACGATCGGCACGTCCGGCCGAGCCCCGCGCGCGGCGGCGACCACCGCCTCGGCCCCCTCGGGCGCGTCCATGGTGATGACCACCGCCCGGGCCGTGGCCAGGCCGCAGCGCTCCAGCAGCTCCAGCCGCGAGGCGTCGCCGTAATAGATCCCGCCACCCTCGCGCCGGCCCTGCTCGACCAGGCGGGCGTCGCGCTCGACGGCGATCCAGGGCAGGTCGTGGCGGTTCAGCATGTCGCCGACCAGCTTGCCGACCCGGCCATAGCCGACGACCAGCACCTGGCCCGCGGGTTCGGGGCCGACACGGTCGGGCCCGCCGACCGGCGCTTCGGTCGTCTGGGGCGTGGCGTTCTTACGGCCGAAATAGCCGCCCAGGGCCGCCAAGCCGGGGATCAGGAACATGGTCAGGGTCGCTGAGACCAGCACGGCCTGGCCGATCGCCGGCGCGACGACCTTGGCGCTCATGGCGTTGTCGAGCAGCACGAAGGCGAACTCGCCGCCGGCCGCCAGGATCAGCGCCGCCTCCAGCGCCGCCTTGCGGCTGAGGCCCATGATCAGCCCGCCGCCGAACACCAGGGCCGCCTTGACGACCAGCAGCCCCAGGGCCGTGGTCAGGATCAGGCCCGGCTGGGCGACCAGCAGCGACAGGTCCAGGCGGATGCCCAGCGACACGAAGAACAGGCTGAGCAGCAGGCCCTTGAACGGCTCGATCTTGACCTCGACCTCGTGGCGATACTCGGTTTCGGCCAGCAGGACGCCGGCGACGAAGGCGCCCAGCGCCATCGACAGACCCGACAGGGCGCTGACCATGCCCGCGCCGATGATCACCAGCAGGCAGGCGGCCATGAACATCTCTTCGCTCTTGGCCTTGGCGACGGACTTCAGCATTGGCCGCAGGGCCAGACGCCCGACCAGCACGATGGCGCCCAGGCCGATCGCGGCGGGCGCCAGGGCCAGCAGGTCCTTGAGCTGGAACGACCCTTGGCCGCGGCCGAGGATGGCCAGGGTGATCAGGATCGGCGCGACGGCCAGGTCCTGGAACAGCAGCACCGAGAAGGTGGCGCGCCCGCCTTCCGAGTGCAGCCGCCGCCGCTCGGCCAGCACCGGCACGGCGATGGCGGTCGAGGACAGGGTCAGGGCCGCGCCGATGGTCAGGGCCGCCACCGGGCTCTGGCCCATCAGCATGGCCCCGGCGCCCAAGGCCAGCGAGCAGCCGATCACCTGCACGGCGCCCAGGCCGAACACCAGCTTGCGCATCAGGCGCAGGCGCTCCCACGACAGCTCCAGCCCGATCATGAACAGCAGGAAGACCACCCCGAACTCGGCCAGCTGGGCGATTTCCTCGGGATTGTCGACGGTGACGTAGTCGAGCCACGGGGCGTAGTGGATGAACCGCCCCAGGCCGAACGGGCCCAGGATCACCCCGGCCAGCAGATAGCCCAGGATCGGATTGATCTTCAGGCGCTTGAAGATCGGCGCGACAATGCCGGCGGTCGCCAGGAACAGGACCAGGTCCTTGTAGCTCTCTGGGGATACCTCTTGCGCCACGCGCCCTCCTTGTCCGCCAATCCTAGGCCGGCTGTCCTATCCCGGCTGCTTGAGCCGCACGCCCGCCCCTGCTTCGCCCCCCCTGGTCGTATCAGGGCCGATCAGCGCCACGCCGCCCGCCTCGATCGCGTCGATCAGCAGGCGCTCGGTGCTGTGGTGCAGAGCGTGACGCTCGGTCTCGAAGTCCTTGACCGTGCTACGCGACACGCCCGCTCGATCGGCGAGCTCGCCCTGCGACCAATTGATCAGCCCGCGGGCGGCCCGACATTGCGCCGGGAGGAGAATTTTTGCGTGCGGCATGAAACACACCTAGGCTTTATCGCCCATATTGGTTGAATACCGCCGAAAGAGGCGACAGTCAAGCCAAGCCATGGCCGTGGAGGCCACCGCCCGAGCCGCGACGCGGCGGCCCGAGCGGCTCTCTCGCTAGCGGGCCAGGCTCTCCAAGCGGCCGGCGTCCACCGCCCGCACCGCCTGCTTCAGGTCGTCGACGGTGTTTGCCGAGCCGTCCGCCTGGACCGAGAAGCGGTCGGCGATCACCACCGAATATTTCCCGGAGTTCGAGGGACGGTTCCATTCCTCCGAGGTCAGCCGGCCGTCGACGGTGGCGACCTTCTCGTAGCCGTCGGCCGTCTCCTTGGTGGTGTGCGCGCCCATGCCGGAGGCCAGGGCGGCCATGGCGCCCATCGCGCCAAGATCGGTGACCTCCAGGCGGAACGAGTTGCCGTCCTTCTGATACTCGCCGGTCGCCACGACGATCGAGACGTCGCCCGTACCGCTGGAATTGGTTTCGACGCTGGACCGCGCATAGCCCGCCACGCTTTCGGGCAGCAGGGCCTTCAGCGCGTCAGGCGACACCGCCTTTCGCGGCTGCTTCGACAGGGCCTCGGCCCGCTCGCCGGCCGCCTGCAGCCGGTCCAGATCGACCTTCTGGCCGTTGATATTGACCGTCCCGCTCACCTTGTCGGTGCGCGTGACGCCGGGAAATCCACTGAACCCGGTCAGGCGGACGATCGCCGTGCTGGCCACGCCGATGACCACGGCTACGACGATGGCGACCAGGATCGTCACGATCGCATAGCCCGGCGCCTTGTCGGCCGGGGCCTTCATCACCCGGGGCAGGCCCAGATACAGCAGCCAGCAGCCGTACAGGGCGGCCAGCAGGACGATGAACCCCAGCATCGGCAGGATCTGCAGCACGCCGGCAACCCAGCCGGCGGTGCCGGAATAGGCGGCGACCTTGAACGCCTGCACGCGGTTCTTCTCAGCCCCGAAACTGGGCGCCAGGGCGTCGATCACCGAGCCCAGCACGAAGGTCATCACCAGCGCGCCCAGATAGCCGAGCACCGCCATGGTCAGCGCCGCGCCCAGGCTGGGCTTGACCGAGATCCCGAACGCCCCGTGGCCGAACACCTGGCCGCCGATCAGGCCGGCCACGGCCGGGATCGCGGCGAGAATGCACACATAGCCCGTGAACAGCCCGCCGATCGTGGCGGGTTCCTGCTCGATCTTGTCCCATTCGGACGAGGGCGACAGCAGTATGCCCTTGACCCTCGCCACCAGACCGGTCCCCGCCGATCCACCTTCAATTGCAGCCATCCCGCGTCGCGCTCCCTCTGTGAGATCCAGCGCCCGCCCCGATGGCCTATCTACGCATGGTTCGCGCCAAGGTCGAACACGGTTTTCCGAAGGGCGTCAGGAGGCGCGTCAGGACGCCGGAAAGCCCGATCGGCGCATCAGCCGCTCATAGGTCGAGCGCCGGATCGGGCGTTTGTCGCGCAAGCGGACCCAGGTCGTCTCGCTGATCCCCAGCGTGCCTTGCAGGTGCTCCTTGGTGATCGCCGGCAGCAGGTCGCGCAGCCGCCGCACCCGTTCGGAATCCACGACGATCATGGTCATGGCGTGGTCGCCTCGACGAGATCCAGCCGCGCCTTCAGCGGATCGGCCACGACCTTGGGACCCTCGGCGGAGAAGTCGAGGATCTGGTCGGACGCCGCCTCGTAGCGCGGCCAGGCCGGGCCGCCGGTCGCGGTCGGGACGCCGGACTTGGCGAAGCCGATCCAATAGGCGTGGGCCGCCTTGGCCGCCGCCGCATCGGCCTGGGTCAGGGCCGCGCCGTAGCGGGCGTCGACGGTGTCGAACACGAACGGGATCTCGGTGGCGTGCGGCGCGCCCCACCATTGGCCGCGCTGGCTCTCGGCGACGTACGAGAACCGGAACTGGTAGACCGGCGCGCCTTGGCTGGACATCACCCGCGCCACGGCCCGGGCCGGCTCGATGAACATGCGGTCGCCCGCCGCCTTCCAGCCATAGACCTTGAGCTCGCCGTCGCCCTTGGGGTCGTACAGCGCCTCGGCCTCGGGCCGGCGCGCGCCGAACGGCGCGAAGACCTGGTCGCGGGTCCCGCCGAAGAAGAAGCCGTCGGCGCTGGTCGCGCCCACCATGATCGGCATCTTGCTCCACGCTCCGGCCTGGTAGGCCTTCAGCGGCGCGTCGGTCACGATCTTGCCGTCCAGCATCGGCCCGCCGGCCCAGGTCGGCGTGCCGGAGGTGGCCATGTTCAAGCCGTCCACCACCGTTTCGGCCGGCAGGGCGCGCAGGGCGTCCAGCGCCGCCGCGTCGGTCCCCGAAACTCCCGCCTTGGCCGCGAAGGCCAGGCCCGCCGTTTCGGCCGAGCGCTGGCCGGCCGGCGCGGTCAGGGGCAGGGTCGGCAGCAGGCGCGGCCGGCCGCCGCCGGACTCGATGATCGCCTTGTGGAACAGGCCCTTGGCCTGGGACGCGGTCAGCAGGGCGTGCAGCGACACGCCGCCGGCCGACTCGCCGAACACCGTGACATTGTCCGGATCGCCCCCGAACGCGGCGGCGTTGTCGCGCACCCACTTCAGGGCCGCGATCTGGTCCATCAGGCCGTAGTTGCCCAGCATCCCGCCGTCGGCGCCCGCCGCCGTCAGGGCGGGGTGGGCGAAGAAGCCGAAACGGCCGACCCGGTAGTTGAAGCTGACCAGCACCACGCCATCGCGGGCGAAGCGGTCGCCGGCATAGACGGCCGGCGAACTGCCGCCGTTCACGAAGCCGCCGCCATAGATCCAGACCATCACCGGCAGTTTGGTCTTGGTTTTAATCGCCTTTTCCGGCGCCCAGACATTGGCGTAGAGGCAGTCCTCCGCTGGCTTGACGCCCAGGGGCGCGGCGTCGCCGGGGAACGGGTTCTGCATGCAGTCGGGGCCGTAGGCCTTGGCGTCGCGCGGGGCGGTCCAGGCCTTCGGCGGCTGCGGCGCGCGCCAGCGCAAAGCCCCGAGCGGCGGGGCGGCGAACGGCACGCCCTTGAAAGCAACGACGCCCTGGGCGCTTTCTCCGACCACGGGTCCGAAGGTGGTGACCACCGTCGGATCGGCGGCGAAGGCCTGACCAGCGACCAGGGTCGCCCCGAGGGCGGCGAGCGCGGCGAGCGCGGCGATGCGGTTCGTCATGACGTTCCTCCCGTTCACGGCTTCAGGGTCCGCGCCTTGACCTTGGCCGCGCCCTTCAGGGCGAGGTCGGCCGAGGAGGCGCCCACGGCGACCTGATAGTCGCCGCCCGTCAAGCTCCAGCGATTGGCCTTCGCGTCGAAGGCGCCCAGCAGGCGCGGATCGGCGGTGACGGTGACGTGGCGGGTCTCGCCGGGCGCCAGCACGACCTTCTCGAAGCCGATCAGGCGTTGCAGGGCCTTGCCGGCCGCGCCGGTCAGATAGACCTGCGGCGCGTCCTTGCCGGCGCGCTGGCCCGTGTTCGCGACATCGAAGCTGACCGTCAGGGTGTCGCCGCCCGTCACCTTCAGGTTCGAATAGGCAAAGCGCGTGTAGGACAGGCCATGGCCGAACGGGAACAGCGGCTTTTGGCCGCTCGTGGCGAAGCGGCGATAGCCGACGTCGGCGCCCTCCGAATAGACGACGTCGAAGCGGGTCTTCTCCGGCAGGCCCAGGCCCGGCAGTTCGGCCCGGGGATACTGGTCGATCGCGACCGGGAAGGTCATCGGCAGGCGGCCCGAGGCGTCGACCTCGCCGAACAGCACGTCGGCGATCGCCTCGCCGCCCTTGGCGCCCGAGTACCAGGCCTCGACCACCGCGCCGGCCTGGCCAAGCCAGGGCATCGACACCGGACCGCCGGTCTGCAGCACGACGATCGTGTTGGGGTTGGCGGCGGCGATGGCGGCGATCAGGGCGTCCTGGCCATTGGGCAGCGACAGGTCCGGAGCGTCCTCGCCCTCGCCCATCCACTGGTTGCCGAACACCACGACGATGTCGGCGGCCTTGGCGGCGGCGACGGCGGCCGACAGATAGCGGCCGTCGTCGAAGGTCACCTTGGCGCCCGGCGCGACCTTGCGGATCGCGGCCAACGGCGAGGAGCCGTTGAAGTACTGGCTGCGGAACGGACCCATCATGCCCTCGCCGCCCAACGGAACGACGCGCTGGGCGCCGCCCGGCGGCACCACCTGGGACGAGCCGCCGCCCGACAGCACGCCGGCGTCGGCGTGGCCGCCGATCACGGCGATGGTCTTGGCGGTCTTGGCCAGCGGCAGAAGGCCCTCGCGGTTCTTCAGCAGCACGATGCCCTCGGCCGCCGCGGCGCGAGCCGTCTGCGCCCCGGCGTCGTAGTCGACGGCCCCGCCCGGCGTCACCGGTTTGTCGAACAGGCCGGCGGCGAACATCGAGCGCAGGATGCGGCGGGTGGCGTCCGACAGGCGCGCGGCCGGGACCTCGCCCTTCTCGACGGCGGCCTTCAGCGGCTCGCCGAACCAGATCTTGGCGTCCAGCTGTTCGCCCGACTGCTGGTCCAGGCCCTTGACGATGTAGTCGGTGGCGTGGACCGCGCCCCAGTCCGACATCACCCAGCCCTTGTAGCCCCAGTCGCGCTTGAGGACGTCGTTCAGCAGATGCGGGGCGCCGCAGCTGTAGTCCCCGTTGACCAGGTTGTAGGCGCACATCACCGAGCCGGGCTGGCCCTTCTCGATGGCGATCTCGAAGGCCAGCAGGTCGCTTTCGCGGTGGGCGGCCTCGTCGATCACCGAATTGGCGAAGTGGCGGCTGGTCTCCTGGCCGTTCAGCGAGAAGTGCTTGATCGTCGAGACGATCCCCTGGTCCTGGATGCCCTTGATCGACGCGCCGGCCAGGCTGCCGGCCAGCCAGGGATCCTCGCCCAGATATTCGAAATTGCGGCCGTTGCGCGGATCGCGCGCCAGGTTCACCCCGCCCGCCAGCTGGACGTTGAAGCCCTTGGCCCGCGCCTCGCGGCCGACCACCGCCCCGCCCTCATAGGCCAGCTTGACGTTGAAGGTCGCCGCCAGCGCCTGGCCCGACGGCAGGGCCGTCGCGCCGTCGCCCGGCCGCACGCCCAGCGGATTGGTCACGCCGAGGCTGGCGTCGCTTTCCTGCAGCGCCGGTACGCCCAGGCGGGGGATGCCCGGAATATAGCCGGCCGAGCCGATGGCGCCCTCGGGCTTCATGATCCCGAAGATCGGCATCGACATCGGCCCGTGGACCAGCCCGATGCGCTCGTCGAGGGTCATTTCCTTCTCGAGCAGGGCCGCGCGCTGATCCGGCGACAGCTTGACGTTCATCCAGGGGCGATCGGCGGGCGCCTGCGCGTGGCCGGCCGTGGCGAAGGCGAGGACGGCGAGGCTCGCGGCGATTTTCAGGGTTCTGGGCAAGGCGATCGTCCTCAGTAGGTCAGGCCGAAATGGATCGGATAGAGGGGGTCTTTGGAATCGTGCGGCGCGTCCTCGGCCTGGGCCTCGACGGCGGCCATCGACGAAGGCAGCTCGAACGGCAGCTTGCCGCGCGGCGGGGCGGCGCCGGTCAGGGCGTCGAGGAAGGCGTCGTCGCCGGCCCCGAAGTCGCCGATCAGGGCCGAGGCCTTGTCGCGGACATTGGTCAGGATCGCGGGACGGTCGAGATAGACCGCGACGATGGTCGGGACCTTGGCCGACGCGGCCTTGATCGCCTCGTAGTCGGCGGCGCCGTCCTGGAACGACAGGTCGCCCTCGTGCTGCATACTGCCGAACATGAAGTTGGGATGCAGGGTCTGGAACGGCGCGGCGGTGCGCACGATCGCCAGCTCGGCCTGGGCCAGGTCCTCGACCGGGACCAGGCCATGGGCGCGGGCGGCGTCGAGCGAAACGCCCTTCAGCCAGACCTTGCGGCCGGCCGCCTTCAGGGGCAGCAGGCCGTTCTTGTTCTCGAGCAGCGTCAGGGCCGCGCTCTGGGCAGCGCGTCCCTCGGCGGCGAAGGCCTTGGAGCCGACCACCGCCTCGGCGACCTTGGGATCGACATAGGGGTTCTCGAACAGGCCCTGCTGGAACTTGATCGCCAGAATGCGGCGCGCGGCGTCGTCGATCCGGGCGGGCGCGATCTTGCCGGCCTTGACCGCCGCCACCAGCTCGGCCGTGTCCTCGACACCGCCGAACTGGTCGAGGCCCGCATTGACGCCCTTGGCGTAGCGGTCGACCTTGGCCAGGCTCTCGACGCCCCAGGCGGTGGAGAGGCCGGCGAAGCTGGGCTTCACCCCCGCCGGAAAGCCATTCAGGCAGGTGTCGCCGCAGTCGTTGGTGATGGCCCAGTCCGACAGGACTATGCCCTTGAAGCCGTGCTTGCCGCGCAGCAGGTCGGTCAGCAGCTGCTTCGAAAAGCCGGCCCCGACCTGCTCCATGCCCAGGTCCTTGAGCACCGCATAGGTGGGCATGACGCCGACCACGCCGGCGGCGAAGGCTTCGTCGAACGGCTTGACGTGCAGGTCGAACTGGCCGGCCGGGAACACGGCGTAGCGGCCATAGCTGTTGTGGCCGTCGAAACCCTTGGCCGAGGCGCCGTAGCCGACCCAGTGCTTGACCACGGCCGAGACGCCGCCGGGGGCCAGGTTGGTCTCGCCGCCCTGGAAGCCCTGGACATAGGCCTTGACCATCTTGCCGACCAGGTCGGGGTCTTCGCCGAAGGTGCCGCTGATCCGCGACCAGCGCGGCTCGGTGGCGAGGTCGGCCATCGGCGACAGGGCCTGATGGATGCCGACCGCGCGGTATTCCTGGCGGGCGATGTCGCCAAAGCGCCGGACCAGGGCCGGGTCGCCGATCGCGGCCAGGCCCGTGGCCTCGGGCCATTGCGAGAAGCCGCCGCTGGCGACGCTGGCCCCGGCGACGAACTGGAAGTGGTGGCGCGGATCGGTGCTGACGGTGGCCGGCACGCCCAGACGGCCCTGCTCGGCGATCGCCTGCACGGCGTTGTTCTGCTCGGCCAGCCAGGCCGGATCGCCCGACAGCCGGGTGATGAAGGTGGCGACGTGGCGGTCCAGGATCAGGGGCTTCAGCTTGGCGAGGTCGTAGCCCTGGCCGCGGCCGGGGACCATGCCGCCGACGGCCGGCAGGGTGCCGTGCATCATCTCGCCGGCCTTCTCCTCCAGCGTCATGCGCGCGACGAGGTCGGCGGCGCGCTGGTCGGGCGAGAGGCGCCAGTCCTCGAACGGCGACAGCTTGCCGTCGCGGTCCAGGTCGCGGAACCGCAAGGCCTCGACGGTGACGACCTTGCCGTCACGGACGCCCAGGACCGGCTGGCTGGCCGCCAGCGCCGAGGATCCGGCGACGACCGCCACGGCCGTCGAGAGCAGAAGACGTTGAAGACCGCGCACGCCGAACTCCTGAACGCTGAACAAAGAAGCGCCCTCGGCGGCGCAGGGACCGCCGAGGGCGAAGGGTCACCGGGTAGTTAGAAGTTCACTCCCAGCCGCAGGCCGAAGGTGCGCGGCGGCGCGTAGAACTCGCCGTTGCCGTTGGTGGACAGGCCCGTGGTCGAGTTCGGCGACGAGGCGGTGCGGACGTCGTCGTTCTCGATGTTGCGGACATAGCCCTGCAGCGACCACCGGTCGTCGGCGCTGGAATAGGTCAGGCTGACGTCGCTCTTGGTGAAGCCGTCCTGCTTGTTCTGGGCGAAGCCGTGGTACTCGAGGTTCTTGGCGCTCTCGTAGTGGGTCTGGACGCGGCCGACGAGCCTGGCGCCGGATTCCATGGCCCAGGTGTGCTGGTAGCCGACGTTCAGGCTCCATTCCGGGGTCCTGGCCATCCGACAGCCCGAGAAGTCGGTCGAGCGCGGCGCGGCCAAGGTGAAGTTGGCCTTGAAGCAGGCCGGGACCGCCGCGTTGGCGTTGTTGTTGGCGAACGCGTCGCCCCGCGGCAGCACGAAGTCGGTATATTCGGCGTGCAGCCAGCCCAGGGTGGCGTCCAGGCGGTCGTTCTCGGTGACAACCAGGCTGGTCTCGAACTCGACGCCGTACACGCGGGCCTTGTCGGCGTTCAGCGTGACCGTGGCGTTCTGGCCGGCGATGACACCGACCGCCGAGACCTGGAAGTCCTTGTAGTCATAGAGGAAGGCCGTGGCGTTCAGCTGCAGGCGGTTGTCGAGGAAGCGGTTCTTCACCCCCGCCTCGTACGAGGTGATCTTCTCGGGCTCATAGGTGTTGGCCCCGACGCCGTCGAAATAGCCGCCGGCCTTATAGCCCGTGGCCATGTTGGCGTAGAGCATCGAGCTGTCGGTCAGGTCGAAGTCGGCGCCGACCTTCCAGTTGGTGGCGTTCCACTTGGCGTCGGCCAGGTTCTTGACCACGACCGAGGTGATCGCCCCGGCCGAATTGGTCAGGAAGGTGCCGCCGTCGCGGGCCTTGCGATCCTCGGTGTAGCGCAGGCCGCCGGTCACCCGGAAGCGGTCGGTGACCGCATAGGTGCCCTGGCCGAAGGCCGCGATCGACTTGGCCGAGACCTCGGGCTGGATGAACGACAGGTACGAATTGGTCGCCAGGAAGACCCGGAAGTCGACGTTGTTGTCCTCGGTGAACCGATAGAGGCCCACCACCCACTTCAGGTTTCCGGTGTCGCCGCCCAGGCGCAGCTCGTGCGACCAGGTGTAGTCCTTGCCCTTGAAGAAGTTGGGGGCGCCGGTGCTGGCGTTCTCGCCGTTACGGTCGAGGCGCGAGAAGTTGTAGCCGGTCAGATAGGTCAGGGTGCCGAAGCCGAGGTCCAGGTCGGCCTGGGCGTGGGCGCCGAAGAACTTGTTGTTGCGATAGAGGTTGGTGGCGCAGTTGCAGGTCCACGGATCGCTGGTGGCCACGGCGGTGCCGTAGGTCTTGTCGCCGCCGCCGGCCCCGCCCTGGTGCAGATAGTCGGCGCCCAGGTGCAGCGTGAAGTCGTCGCTGGGCTTCCACAGCAGCTGGATCCGGGCCGACTTGTCGTCCTGGTCGTAGCGGTCGTTGCCGCCGGTGCCGGGACCCTTGTTCAGCGCCTTCACATAGCCGTCGTGGCGCGACTGCTGGAACGCCGCGCGGACGGCGATCGTGTCGCTGACCGGCACGTTGACCATGCCCGAGGTGGTGATGGCGCCGTAGTTGCCGACGTCCAGCGAACCATTGCCCTCGTAGGCGAACTTGGGCTGCTTGGTGATCACGTTGATCGCGCCCGCCGTGGCGTTCCGCCCGTACAGCGTGCCCTGCGGGCCGCGCAGCACCTCGACCCGGTCGACGTCGTAGAACAGCGCCCCGACCGAGGTGGACCGCGCGATGTAGATGCCGTCGATGTGGTAGGCCACCGCCGGGTCGCCGACCTCGGTGGTGTTGGTGCTGCCGATGCCCCGAAGGAAGACCACGGCCGCGCCGGAGCCGCTGGAGCTGATCTGCAGCGCCGGCACCTGGGCCGACAGGTCGACGACCGTCTTGATGCCCTGGGATTCCAGCTTGTCGCCGGTGACGGCCGAGACCGTCAGCGGGGTCTTCTGCAAATTCTCGCTACGGCGCTGGGCGGTGACGACGACTTCGTCCAGCTTCACGACATTGGCGTCCTGGGCCATGGCCACGGGCGCGTGGAAGCTCACGACCGCGAGCGCGGCCGACGCGAACAACAGACTACGCATGTCTTTCCCCTTGTCCTGCTTGGACCCCAGACACGACGGCGCGAGCCGAACCGTGACGACGTCCAGTCGGCGTCCGGGTGGACGCCTTGGTTGCGATTCCTCCGGGCCCCTTGTTTCGAGGCCTTCCTTGACACCGTCGCCTATCGCTCGATGGCGACTTACGACAACGTTGTCGTAGCCAGACAACACGCTACGACAACGTTGTCTATGACGATTTTATTGACACCGCTGTCGGATGAAACCGATTACAGAGGCAAGATGTGCGCGTGAGCGACGCGTGTGGGAAACAATTGTTCCCGCGCTCTCGAGGTGTCGAAAATCCATTCCGATGGAAGCGCTTCCGGGCGGTCCGGATCCGCTCGACGCTCAGCTCGCCGGCGACGCGGCGGAGTCGCGGACCACCAGGTGGTAGTCCAGCTGGCGGACGGTTACCCGCCCCCGGAACCGCTCGTCGCCGAAGCCCTCGATCAGCATCTCGACGGCCGCCTCGGCCATTTCGGCGGTCGGCTGATGGACGGTGGTCAGGCGCGGCCAGGCCGACTCGGCGGCCGGCGAGTCGTCGAAGCCGACCACGGAGAGGTCGCGCGGGACCGAGAGGCCGTGCTTGGCCGCCGCCGACAGCACCCCGACCGCCATCTCGTCATTGGCCGCGAAGATCGCGGTGGGCCGTTCAGGCAGGCGCAGCAGCGCCTCGGCCGCGTCGAAGCCCGACAGGCTCAGGAACTTGCCCTTGACGATCCACTCCGGGCGCGGCTCGGCGCCGCGCTCGCGCAGGGCCGCGACATAGCCCTCCCGGCGGCGCGCGGCCGAGACGTGCTCGTCGGGACCGTCGATGAAGGCGATCCGGCGATGGCCCATGTCCCACAGCCGCAGGGTCTGCTCCCAGGCCGCCCGGCGGTCGTCCATGAACACGTAGGGCGAGCGCTCAAACTCCCGATGCGGAGCGATGCGGACGTAGGGCAGGCCCGCCGCCTCGATCGCGGCCAGCATCTCGAGGTCGTCGCAGGTGGGCGGGGTCAGCACCACCCCGTCGAAGCGGGCGTCGCGCAGCACGTCGGCGAAGGCCTGGGCCCCGCCGACCGCATCCGACGGCTGCGCCTGCTCGACCACCAGGTGATAGCCCGCCCGCCGGCAGGCGCGCATCGCCCCGACCTGCACCTCGCCGACATAGTGGTAGGCGCCGACGCGCATGAAGATCACGCCGATCAGGTAGCTGCGCCGGCTGGACAGCGACCGGGCCGAAACGTTGGGGCGATAGCCGAGCTTCTCGACCAGTTCCTGGACCCGCGCCCGGGTCAGCGCCCCGACGCCCTCCTCGCGATTGATCACCCGCGAAACGGTCTTGATCGACACCCCGGCCTGGCGGGCGATGTCGACGATCGTGACCGGGTCGCCGCGTTCATCCTGCTGCATGCAGCGACACCTAACGGAAAGACGATCCGCGCGCGAGACCGGTCGAACCCCGCGTCCCTTCGAAAAATCGCGACCTTCCAGAAAAATGCGGACGCGTGTCGGAAGCCGCCTGCCTCGCGCGTCCTCGGGACAACAAGAGCCGGAGGGAGATGAATGTCCCCCTTCCCCATGTCACCCTCGCGCATGCCATCCTGAGCGACGCCATGCCCTCGACCGGAGCCCCGCCATGAGCCCCACCATCACCGCCTTCAAAGCCTCGCCCGATCGCGGCCAGGGTCTGGCCCGCGACATGCAGGTCCGCTGGGCGCTGGAGGAAGTCGGCCAGCCGTACGACGTGCGCCTGGTCACGTTCCCCGAAATGAAGGCGCCGGCGCACTTGGCGATCCATCCGTTCGGCCAGATCCCCACCTATGAGCAGGGCGATCTGGCGCTGTTCGAATCCGGCGCCATCGTGTTCCACATCGCCCAGCAAGGCCCGGGCCTGCTGCCGGACGACGCCAACGCCCGGGCGCGGGCGCTCACGTGGATGTTCGCCGCCCAGGCCACGATGCAGCTGCCGATCGTCGAGCGCGGCATGGCCTCGGTCTTCGAGCGCGACAAGCCCTGGTACGAGGCGCGCCTACCGATGCTGGACCAGGCCGTCCACACGCGGCTGAGCCAGCTCGCCAACTATCTGGGCGACGCCGAATGGCTCGACGGCGACTTCAGCGCCGGCGACCTGATGATGGTGACGGTGCTGCGCAGACTGACGCCTGCTCTCGGTCTGCTGGAGCAGTATCCGAGCCTGGTGGCCTATGTCGCCCGCGCCGAGGCGCGGCCCGCCTACCGGCGCGCCTTCGACGCCCAGTTGGCGGTCTTCAACGCCGCGTCGGCGGGCTAGAAGCGAGGACCTCGAGGCCTCCTTACTGGCGGCATGTCACCGGATCGGTGGCGACATGCCGCCCAACTCGCCTGGACAAGGCCGAGCCGGGAGGAGCGCCGTACTGGTCGCGACGCCCATTCCCTATTCGCGCCCCACCGCGCGAGCCCTTCGCAAGCCGTTGCTCACACAGCCTACGACAAGGCTTAGTTGCCGCGCGCCGGGCGGCGGAGCAATGTCGGGCCTGTCGCAAGATATGATGACGCCGATCGGCCCGAGGTCTGCGATGCCTTGCGCGGCAAGGGTTTGGTCCGAGCGAGGAAAGCGGAATGAGCATCGAGGCCGCGTCGCCGACGCCGCTCAAGGTGGCCCTGGTCGAGGACGACGCCGCGTTCCAGGAGGCGTTCCGGACCGCCCTGGCCGGCGCGCCCGACCTGGCGATGGTCGGTCTGGCGGCGACGGTGGCCGAGGCGCGCACGCTGCTGGCCGGGCCGTCCGTCGACGTGCTGGTCGTGGACCTGGGCCTGCCCGACGGCTCGGGCGTCGACGTCATCGGCGAGGCCCACGTGCGCTGGCCCGGCTGCGCGATCATGGTCGCGACCACCTTCGCCGACGAGCGCCATGTGATCGCCTCGATCGAGGCCGGGGCCAGCGGCTACCTGCTCAAGGACAGCCCCCTGCCGACCATCGCCGAGGACATCCGCGTCCTGCACGGCGGCGGCAGTCCGATCAGTCCCCGCATCGCCCGCCAGGTGCTGATGCGCTTCCGGCCCGACGAGCGGCCAGTGGTCGAGGGCGAGGGCGAGGACGCGGGGGAAGCCGAAACGGCCGGCAAGAGCGCCATCCCCAGCCTCTCCGAGCGCGAAAAGGAGACGCTGCAGCTGATCACCCGCGGCTTCTCGTTCGAGGAGATCGCCGAGCTGATGGGCGTGTCGCGCAACACGGTCCTGACCTTCGTGCGGCGCATCTACGCCAAGCTGGAGGTGCGTTCGAAGACCGAGGCCGTGTTCGAAGCGCGCGCCTATGGCCTCCTCTAGGGGAGGGGCTCCCGGGCGCTCCGTCACAGCCCGACCCTGGTTCCCGTGGGCGGCCTGGGCTGTCGCGGCGATCGTCGTCCTTGGCCTGGGGTTAGCCGTCCAGTGGCGCGCGAGCGGCGAGCGGCTCACCGCCGCGCAGCTGACCTTCATCGACACCGTGGGCTACCAGTCGCCGCCGGCCGTCAGCCCGCGCGGCGTGGAGGAGAGCGGCAGGGCCGTGACGCTTCCGTACGCGCCGCAGCCGGAATGGGAGCCCAGCGTCGACGCCGCGCCCCAGCGCATCGCCACTCGGGTCACCTGGTACGCCCTGGCGGTCCCGCCGCTGCCCGACGACGGCCGCCAGCTCTATGTCTACATCCCCCGCTGGAAGTCGGACGGCTCGCTGGCGATCTACGCCGATGGCCGACTGGTCCACCAGTCGCACGCCAACCTGCAATGGAACGGCTCCAACCAGCCGATCTGGTTCGCCCTGCCGCGCACCGACGTCACGCATCCGCCCCGGACGCTGGACATCCGGTTGCAGCACGTTCGCGGCATCGGCGGTGCGTTCTCGTCGGTCTGGATCGGCAACTACCGGCAGCTGGCCCCGCGCTACTACACCCGGGAGATCTTCCAGGTCGGGTTGCCGGCCTTTTCGGTGATCGGCTTCCTGGCGACCGGGGTCTTCGCGCTGTTCGTCTGGTTCAGCCGGCGGGACGAGCCGATCTACGGACTGTTCTTCCTGATGTCGGCGGCCTGTTTCCTGCGGATGCTGCACACCTTCGTCGGCGTCCATCCGCTGATCGTCTCCGACGCCTGGTTCGGCTGGATCACCGTCAATTCGCTGTTCTGGATGGGCGTGACGCTGCATCTGTTCATGGTCCAGCTGCATCGCACGCCCCAGCCGGTCCTGACATGGGTGCTGCTGGCCAACACCCTGGTGTGGACGATCGCCACCTTGCCGGGCCTGCTGGATCCCACCCTGATCGCGGCGCCGATCTACATCAACGTCCTCGTCCTGGGCATCATCGTGGCGCTGAACGGCCTACGCCATTCGCTCAAGGCGCGGTCGCGTTTCGCTCTGTGGCTAGCGGTCTGGTCTCTCGTCACCGTGGTGATCGGCGTCTACGATCTGGCTCTGCAGCAGAACCTGGTCAACATCGAGAGCGTGTTCCTGACCAACTTCACCGGCGTCGGGCTCACGCTGCTCTGCTGGTACATCATGTTCCGCCGCTATGTGGAGGCGCTGGAGGCGGTGACCCAGGCCAAGGCCGACCTCGCGCGGCGCCTGGCCCAACGCGAGGCCGAACTGACGGCCAGCCACGCCCGCCTGCGCGAGGTGGAAGGCCGCGAGCTGCTGAACCAGGAACGCCAGCGCCTGATGCAGGACATGCACGACGGCCTGGGCTCGACCCTGGTCGGCGCCCTGCGGGCCTTCGAGGGCGACCGCGCCGCCGACCTGGACGCCGTCGGCATCCTGCGCGGCTGCATCGACGACCTGAAGCTGACCATCGACTCGATGGAGCCGGTCGAGACCGACCTGCTACTGCTGCTGGCTACCCTGCGCTTCCGCCTGCAGCCCCGGCTGGAGGCCGCCGGCGTCAAGCTGATCTGGGACGCCGGCGAGGCGCCGCCGCTGGCCTGGCTGGACCAGCGCCACGCCCTGCACATCCTGCGGATCCTGCAGGAGGCGATCGCCAACATCCTCAAGCACGCCGGGGCCCGCGAGGTCACGGTCGTGGTGCGCCATGAGGGCGACCGGGTGTTGGTGCGGGTGCGCGACGACGGCCGGGGCTTCGACCCGACCTTGCCATCGCGCGGGCGCGGCCTGGCCAACCAGCGCCGCCGCGCCGAGGCGATCGGCGCGATCCTGACCTGGGAGCCGTCCAGCCGCGGCAGCAGCCTGGCTTTGGCCCTGCCGGTCGAAAAGTCGGCGAGGCCTGGCCCCTAAGCGTCCCCCCCCTTAAGCATCCAGGGCCGCTCCCGTCCTGATTGACCCCGCCGCCGCCGCGCCCTACTCAACCCCGGTCATGCCCACCCGCCTAGGACAGTTCCGAGCCCTGCTCGCCGCGATCGCGGCGATGCTGGCCGTGTGCGTCCAGGTGCTGGCCCCCAGCGCGGCCATGGCCCACGACCTGCGTGAGAGCGGCTCGACCATCGTCATCTGCTCGGCCGACGGCGCCAAGGCGGTGCTGGTCGGCGAGGACGGCGCGCTCCGCACCGCGCCGGCCAAGGGCTTCATGGGGCTGAAATGCTCCAACTGCGTCGGCCCGACCCTGGCCGTCACCTTGGACGCGCCGGCCGCGGCCATCGCGCCGGTCCAGTACGTCGAATTCGTCGAGACGCCGGTCGAACGCGTGCTCGGCGTGCGCGGCCATGCCCGCGCTCCGCCGCGGCCGCCCAGCCAGGGCCCGCCCCTTTTCCTGAACGCCTGACCCTTTGCCGCCGCGCCGCGTCGATGACGCCGCGCGCCCCGTCACGTTCCAGGATCTTCCGCTTCCATGTCGCTTACCCTCCGCCGCGCCCTGCTGGGCGCCGCCGCGCTGGCGTCGCTCGCCGCGCCCGCTCTCGCCGCCCCCACGCTCTCCGACGAGCAGACCCGCCTCGACTCCGTCCTGGTCACCGCCCGGCCCGATCCCGAGGATCCGCCGGTGGTGGCCCGGGCCCGCACCCGCCTCTCGCGTACGCCCGGCGGCGTCGCCGTCGTCTCGGCCGAGGCCTATCAGAACCGCTACGCCCTGGGCTTGAACGACACCGTCCGCGACGTGCCCGGCGTCTACGCCCAGAAGAAGTTCGGCGAGGACACGCGCCTGTCGATCCGGGGCTCGGGCATCGGCAATTCCAGCCACAACCGCGGAACCCTGCTGGCCCAGGACGGCGCGCCGCTGAACGAGGCCGACGGCTTTGGCGACTTCCAGCTGATCGACCCGCTGCTGGCCCGCTTCACCGAGGTCTACAAGGGCGGCAACGCCCTGCGCTTCGGTGGGGCCCTGCTGGGCGGGGCGATCAACTTCGTGACGCCGACGGGCCGGACGGCCGGGGCCGACACCCTGCTGCGCCTCGACGGCGGGTCGTTCGGCACGGCCCGGCTGCACGGCGAGCTGGCCCGGGTCGCCGGCGACAATGACCTGTTCGTCGGCGCCACGGTCGCGCGCACCGACGGCTGGCGGGCCCAGAGCCGCGCCTCGTCGGCCCGCCTGTCGCTGAACGCCGGCCGCCAGTTCGGGCCGGACCGCGAGCTGCGGCTCTACCTGTCGGGCGCCGACATCCAGCAGCAGATCGCCGGCGCGGTCAGTCTGGACCAGGCGCTGCGCGCCCCGAAGGCGGCCGCCGCGGCCAATGTCGCCAACGCCTACGGCCGCAACATGCGCAACGCCCGCGCCAGCCTGCAGACCACCTGGCGGCTGTCGCAAAGCACGGTGTTCGAGGGCGGCGTCTACGGCGCCTGGCGCGACCTGGACCACCCGATCTTCCAGGTCGTCGACCAGGAGAGCCGCAACTTCGGGGCCTTCGGGCGGCTGGACTGGGCCGGCGAGATCGGCGGCCGCGCGGCTGATCTGTTCACCGGCTTCTCGTGGCGGACCGGCGACCTCGACGCCCGCCAGTGGCTGAACCTGAAGAGCTCTCGCGGCCCGCTGCAGGCCCTGTCGCGCCAGAACGCCCAGGCGTTGGACCTATTCGCCGAGGGCCGTCTCTTCGTCACCCCGCGCCTGGCCCTGGTCGCCGGCGGGACCTACGGGACGGCCGATCGCGACTACCAGAGCTATAGACTGCCTGGCGTGGCCAGCAGCTTCGACCTGAGCGCCCACCGCGACTTCGACTGGCTGGCTCCGCGCGTCGGGGTGCTGTGGCAGGCCGGCGAGGACGCCCAGGTCTTCGCCAACCTGACCAAGTCGGTCGAGCCGCCGAACTTTTCGGCCTTCTCGCCCAGCGCCGCGGCCGGCTTCCAGCCGATCGTTCCGCAGACGGCCTGGACCGGCGAGGTCGGGGCCCGCGGCCGCAAGGGCTCGCTGGCCTGGGACGTGGCCGTCTACCGCGCCGAGCTGAAGCATGAGCTGCTGAACTTCGTCGTCGACCCCACCCACCCGGCCGCGACCTTCAACGCCGACCGCACGATCCATCAGGGGATCGAGGCCGGACTGGACTGGAAGCCGACCCCGCGCCTGCGCCTGCGCCAGACCTGGACGTGGTCGGACTTCCGCTTCGACGGCGACGCCCAGTACGGGAACGCGACCCTGCCGGTCGTCCCGGAAACCCTGTATCGCGCCGAGCTGAAATACGAGCACCCGGCGGGATGGTTCGTCGCGCCGAACCTGGAGTGGACGCCCAAGGGCCCCTATGTCGACTATCGCGACAAGGCGCGCGCCCCGGCCTACGCCGTGGCCGGCCTGGGGGCGGGCTGGACGCATGACCGCGTGACCGTCTTCGTCGACGCGCGCAATCTGTTCGACAAGCGCTATGTCGCGACCGTCAATCCGCTGGCCCTGGCGGCCACGGCGACCAAGGCGGCGATCGAGGCCAACGCCGCGTGGTGGCCCGGCGAAGGCCGCGCGGTCTTCGCCGGCGCCACCGGCAAGTTTTGAGGAGAGACCATGAAACCCCTTTTCGCCATTGTGCTGTCCGCCGCCGCGCTCGCCGCGCCCCTGGCTCACGCCGAGGACTACAAGCTCGGCGCCCTGACCGTTCGCCAGCCCTGGAGCCGTCCGGCCCAGGCGGGCATGAACGGGGTCGGCTTCCTGACCCTCGCCAACGCCGGCAAGACCCCGGTGACCCTGAAGGGCGCCCAGACCCCGGCCGCCGGCAAGATCGAGATCCACCAATCGGCCATGGCGGACGGGGTGATGACCATGCGCC
This sequence comes from Caulobacter sp. P4_E5, assembly GCF_056401555.1. NCBI lineage: Bacteria > Pseudomonadati > Pseudomonadota > Alphaproteobacteria > Caulobacterales > Caulobacteraceae > Caulobacter > Caulobacter sp. P4_E5. The sequence continues at coordinate 13,099 of NZ_JBFUJD010000049.1, read as the reverse complement.
GCCAGGACGCCGGGGTGGTGATCCCGCCCGGCGGCGAGGTCGCCTTCGCGCCCGGCGGCTACCACTTCATGCTGCTGGGCTTGAAGCGGGCGCAAGGGCCGGGGCAAAAAGTTCCGGTAACGCTGCTCTTCGACAAAGGCCGCAAACTGAAGATCGATCTGACCGTCCAGCTGGCCCCGCCGCCCGCCGCGCGGGCCATGCCGGAGCACGCGCACTAAGGCCGGGCTCCAAAAAATGGGTCACATGAACTTTTTTTAAGGGAGCAAATTTTTCACGCCGTTGCAGATTGCCGCCAGCTCACACCAACGGACGCGATTTCCATGAAAAGAGTTTGGTTCGGCGCAGCGGCTCTCGCCGCCCTGTCGATGTCTGCCTTCGGGGCGCAAGCCTTCGGGACCGGGGCCCACGAACAACATCCCTGCATCGACGACGCCTGCGTCATGCAATCGCTGCTGCCGGCCCTCGCCGAGGGCGCGGCCRCCGGCGACGTGACGTCGCTGGAGTCGCCGCGCTACGGGACCTGGGGCTTTGACCTCTCGGGCATGGACACCTCGGTGAAGCCGGGCGACGACTTCTACAAGTTCGCCAGCGGCGCCTGGGACGCCAAGACCGCCATCCCGTCGGACCGCGTCCGCTACGGCAATTTCGACAAGCTGTCCGAGCTGTCGGAAGCCCGCACCAAGGCGATCATCGAAGGCGCCGCCGCCGACAAGGCCGCGATCGGCGAAAAGGCCAAGATCGGCGCCGCCTACCGCGCCTTCATGGACGAGGCCGCGATCGAGAAGCTGGACGCCAAGCCGATCCAGCCGTGGCTGAACGGCGTCAGGAAGGTCAAGACCAAGGACGAGTTCACCGCCCTGATGGGCAAGAGCTCGGTCACGCCCTACACCACCCTGATCGGCCTGGGCATCTCGACCGACGCCAAGAACCCCAAGGCCTACGCGGTCTACGCCTCGACCGGCGGCCTCAGCCTGCCCGACCGCGACTACTATCTGGACGCCAAGTTCGCCGACAAGAAGACGGCCTACCTGGCCTATGTCGAGAAGATGCTGACCCTGGGCGGCTGGGAGAAGCCGGCCGAGAACGCCAAGGCCATCGTCGATTTCGAGACCAAGCTGGCCGAGGCCACCTGGACCCGCGTCGAGCGCCGTAACCGCGACAAGACCTACAACCCGGCCACCCTGGCCGAGCTGCAGGCCATGACCCCGGGCTACGACTGGAACAAGTACCTGGTCGGCACGGAACTGCCGAAGCTCGACCGCGTCGTCGTCACGACCAACACCTCGTTCCCGAAGTTCGCCAAGATCTACGCCGACACCCCGCTGGAGACCCTGAAGGCCTGGCAGGCGTTCAAGGTGATCGACGGCGGCGCGACGATGCTGTCCAAGCGCTTCGTCGACGCCAACTTCGAGTTCCGCAACAAGACCCTGTCGGGCCAGCCCGARCAGCGTCCGCGCTGGAAGCGGGCCGTGGCCTCGGTCAACGGCACGCTGGGCGAAGCGGTCGGCAAGGAATATGTCGCCACCTACTTCCCGCCGGAGTCCAAGGCCAAGATGGTCGCCCTGGTCGGCGACATCCGCACGGTGCTGAAGACCCGCATCGACAACCTCGACTGGATGGGCGCCGACACCAAGGTCAAGGCCCAGGACAAGCTGGCCAAGTTCACCGTCAAGATCGGCTATCCCGACAAGTGGCGTGACTACAGCAAGCTGGAGATCAAGGAAGGCGACGCCTACGGCAACGCCATGCGCGCCGGCGCCTGGGACTACCGCTACGACGTCGAACGCCTGAACCAGCCGGTCGACAAGACCGAGTGGGGCATGACCCCGCAGACGGTCAACGCCTACTACAACTCGGTCAACAACGAGATCGTGTTCCCGGCCGCCATCCTGCAGGCGCCGTTCTTCCACCCCGACGCGGATCCGGCGGTCAACTACGGCGGCATCGGCGGCGTGATCGGCCACGAGATCGGCCACGGTTTCGACGACCAGGGCCGCAAGTCCGACGGCGACGGCGTGCTGCGCGACTGGTGGACGGCGGAAGACGCCGCCAAGTTCCAGGCTCAGGCCGACCGGCTGGGCGCCCAGTACTCGGCGTTCGAGCCGTTCCCGGGCATGCACGTCAACGGCGGCCTGACCATGGGCGAGAACATTGGCGACATGGGCGGCCTGGCCTTTGCGCTGGACGCCTACCACGTCTCGCTGAAGGGCAAGCCCTCGCCCGTCCTGGACGGCTTCACCGGCGACCAGCGCGTCTATCTCGGCTGGGCCCAGGTCTGGCGCCAGAAGACCCGCGACGACGCCCTGAAGCAGCAGATCGCCAGCGATCCGCACTCGCCGGCCTACTACCGCGTCAACGGCACCATCCGGAACCAGCCGGGCTGGTACGCCGCCTTCGACATCAAGCCGGGCGACAAGCTGTACGTCGCGCCGGAAGACCGCGTGAAGATCTGGTAGCGCGCGCTATCGGATCGAAGACAGGAGGGCCGCCGGGCGACCGGCGGCCCTTTTTGCTGGGCGTCGTGTCTCGCCGCTACGAGGGTTGAGGGACGAGCCCGATCTGCTGGAGGATCGACAGCATGTCGGGAAGGCCTCGCTCCTCGACGATCTTTCCGTCCGAGAGTTTGTAGAATGCCATGCTTGTGGCCTGGAAGGCCTTGCCGGTCGGCGGCGCGCCCATGAAGGAGCCGTCGTTCGTGCCGCTCATGCTGAAGCGGGCGGCGATCTTGTCACCCTCGGCGACCGCTTCTTCCAGCCCCCACCGCACATCCGAAAAAGCGCTGCGGAGCATCGCCAAGAGTTCCAGATAGCCCTCGGGGCCCGACAACGGGGCCGGCGCGTGGAAGATGGCGTCTGTCGAAACAAGCTCCGACGCCACTTTCGGGTCGCCCGAATTTATGAAGTCGGTGAAGCGGCGGATGAATTCGTGGGCGGCGTCTGACGACATTTCGAACCTCTGCATGGGCGGCTCGCTCACCGGCGGCGGCGCTCATGCGTGGTAATCGAAAACCAACGACCGAATAATGGTAGCATCGGTCCGACAGTAGAAACGCAGAGTTTCCAATGGATCGACTAGCGGCGATGAAGGTGTTCATCCGGGCGGTAGAGCTTGGATCGTTCAGCGCCGCGGCCCAGGCGTTGCGGATCTCGCCGCAGCTGGTCGGCAAACAGGTCGGCCAACTGGAAGCCCACCTCGGGGTGCAACTTCTTCACCGGACGACTCGTCGTCAGAGCCTGACGGATTTCGGACGCGTCTTTTATGACAGGGCCAAAGTCATTCTGGCTGACGTCGAGGCGGCGGAAGGCTTAGCGGCCGAAGCTCTGGCGACGCCAACGGGTAGGCTTCGGGTCAACGCGCCGGTCAGTTTCGGCATGCATTCGCTGGCGCCGCGGTTACCTGAATTCCTCCGGGACCACCCCCAAGTGACCGTCGATCTGACGCTCAGCAACCGCGCCATAGATCTGGTCGATGAGGGCTATGACGCAACCTTCCGTGTCGGCGAGTTGGCAGACAGCCGTCTCGTCGGGCGCGCTCTGGCGCCCTATCGGCTCGTACTCTGCGCGGCGCCCGCCTACCTTGCCGAAGCGCCGCCGCTGCTTGCGCCTCGGGACCTTCAGCAACACGAATGCCTTGGCTTCGCTCATACGGAACTCCGGACCCATTGGACTTTTGACGGCCCGGAAGGGCGCACCGTCGTGCCGGTAACGAGTCGTCTGATGGTCGATCATGGGGAACCGCTGCTGCACGCGGCGCTCGCGGGCCTCGGCATCTTGCTGCAACCGGTCGAACTCCTACAGCCGGCATTGGAAGACGGCAGGCTGGTCGAGGTCTTGCCCAGCTACACCGCGCCCACTCGGCCATTGCACATCCTGTACGCCCCCGACCGCCGCATGACTCCCAAGCTACGTAGCTTCATCGACTTCGCCGTTCTGGCGTTTGGCTGATCGCTCGGCGGCTCACTCTTCAGAGTTCCTCCCGCTAGTCGGACAGCAGCGCGCTATGCGCCGTCCAAAACCTCTCCGCCGCTCCGACGAGATTCTGTCGGCAGATCTCGGCGATCTCCCACAGGTCGGCGCCGCGGGGGCCAGGGCCGATCCGAAGCACGTCGGCGGCGCTGCCTTCGAAGGCGTCGCGGGCCGCGGTGAGATCGAGGGCGCGGATATAGAGCGTCGCGCCCGGCCAGCGTTCGATCGGCATTTCCAGGAACTTGTTCACAGTCGTGTCGCGATGCTTGCGCTGAGCGTAGATCGCGGCCGGCAGCCCGTCCTCGTCTCGCCGTTGGATGGCCGCTTCCATCGTCGAGAGGCCGTCGAGCATCGCCCTGAAGGCGTCGCCGATCGCCCTGACGAGGTCGTCGCGTTCCCTTTGCTTCTCGCGGCGCAGCGCGTCGATCTGCCGGTTGGTCATGACGATTGTCGCGACGATCGCCCCCACGGTGCCGACCGCCTGGGCCCAGGCCGCGACGTCGCTGCTCTTCATGCCCCAGGTGATCGCGAGGCTGGCGGCGCAGGCGACGCCGACAAGCACGACGACGAACGTCAGGAAGATCTCGCGGTTGCGCGTCATGCGGCCCAGCTTCGCACAACCTGCGGAGGCGTCCAGTGACCAACCGACCAACGCCGCCGCCTTGCCTTTCCCTCGCCCATGCCAGAGTCTGCGGCTTCGGTCGCCGCGCGGCGCGCCGGCGGTCCTACCGAGGTTCTTCTGACTTGGCTCCCGGCGGCTTTCGTTTCGAACGGTTCACCCTCGATCTCGCCGATCGCCAGCTCATGCGCGACGGGACGCCCGTCGCCCTGAACGCCCGCTATTTCGACGCCCTGGCGCTGCTGGTGCGCGAGCATGGCAAGCTGGTGTCCAAGGACCGGTTCCTGGACGAGGTCTGGGGCGGTGTTCCGGTCACCGACGAAGCCCTGACCCAGTGCGTCCGTACGCTGCGCAAGGCGCTGGACGACGACGCTGGAGCCCCGCGCTTCATCCAGACGGTCCCCAAGCACGGCTATCGGTTCATCGCGCCGATGGCCGGGGGCGACGCCGCGCCCGGCCCCGCGCCGCTCTCACCGCCCCTCTCCACACCAGGAAGCTGGCGGAGCGTCCTGACCTTAGGCGCGGCCGGGACGCTGGGCGCCTGCGTGGCTGGCGCTTTGGGCGGGCTGTTCTACGGCTTCGTCGGCGCGGTCCAGCCCGGGGCCAGCGCCGTCTCGGCCCTACTGGTGCTGCTGTGCCTGACCGTCGCCATCGCCCTGGTCGGCGGCGCCGGGGTCGCGTTCGGGATCGCCGCCGCCGAGGCCCTGCCCGGCCGTCCCTGGTGGCGCGGCCCGCTGGGCGGCGCGGTCGGCGGGCTGATGGTCGGCGCGGTCGTCAAGCTGCTGGGCCTGGACGCCTTCACCCTGCTGTTCGGCCGCGCGCCGGGCGAGATCACCGGCGGGCTCGAGGGCGCGGCCCTGGGCGGCGCGGTCGGGCTGGGGGCCTGGCTGGCCGGCCGGGCGACCAGCGGCCTGCCGCGCCGGATCGCCTTGGCCGGCCTGGCCGGCGGCGGCGGCGGCCTGGTCATCACGCTGCTGGGCGGACGCCTGCTGGGCGGCAGCCTCGACCTGCTGGCCCGCAGCTTTCCCGACTCGCGCCTGCGCCTGGGCGGCCTGTTCGGTGAGCACGGCTTCGGCCCACTCACCCAGGCCCTGACCGGCGCGGTCGAGGGCGCCCTGTTCGCCAGCGGCCTGGTCGGGGCCATGCTGCTGGCGCGGCGATGGACCGAGAACCGCCGCGTCTAGCGCTACGGCCGCAGGAAGCGGCGCAGGCGCTCCAGCGTTTCGGCCGGATGCTCCTCCGGGAAGAAATGCCCGCCGCACACCCCCTCGCCCGTCACGTGCGAGGCCCAGCGCCGCCAGATCTCCAGCGGTCCGCCCTCGTCCGCGTACCAGGAGCCGAGGCCGCCCGAGGCGCTCCACAGCGCCAAGAGCGGGCAGGCGATCCGGCGACCCTGGGCCAGATCGGCGTCATCATGCTCGCGGTCGATCGTCGCCGCCGCGCGATACTCCTGGCAGATTGCGTGGACCCGGTCCGGATCACGCAGCGCCTCGACATAGGCGGCCCGCAGGTCGTCGGGAAACACGCTGGCGGGCGTGCCCCAGCCGGAAAGCGCGGCCTCGACCACGGCCTCCGGACAGCCGCCGATCAGGCGCTCGGGCAGCGGCGCGGGCTGGGCCAGCAGCGAGAACGGCCAGAAGGCCAGCGCCATCCGCGCGTCGGCCCGCGCCCAGACCGCCGCCGTGGGGATGACGTCTAGCACGGCCAGGCGGCTTATGCGATCCGGATGGTCCAGCGCCATGCGGTAGGCGACGCGCCCGCCGCGATCGTGTCCGACCACGGCGAAGCGCGGGAACCCCAGCCGGTCCATGGCCTCGATCAACGGCAAGGCCATCGCCCGCTTGGACTGCGGGGCGTCCGGATCGTCGAGGGCGGGCGAGCTCCGGCCGTATCCGGGCAGGTCGGCGCAGACGACCGTGAAGTCGCGCGCCAGGCCCGGCGCGATCTGCCGCCACATCAGATGGGTCTCGGGAAAGCCGTGCAGCAGCAGCACAGCGGGGCCTTGGCCGCCGCGCCGCGCGAAGACTCGCCGCCCCGGGGCAACCGCGACCTCGACGACCTCAAATCCGGCGATCATGGCTTCGCCGCCTTTCGTTGCGTCCTGTCACGGTCGTAACGACGAAGGCGGGGGCGGGTATCCAGCCGGCGCGCGCAAGGGGCGCTCTCAGCCGCGCAACCAATTTTGACGGAAGAGTCAAAAAGCTGAGCCGCAGCCCAGATACACCAAACCCGCCGCGGGGGATAATCGCGACGGGCTGGCTATTTTCTCGATCATTCGATCTAGGCGGGCGTTTCCTCCCCGAAACGCCGAAGAACGGGAGCTCTCTGTTGGGCTCGTTTCGCTCTTGCAGCGTCTAGAAACGTCAAATTCATGACGGTGTCAACGCATCAAACCCTTTTTCGCAACGGGTTCGCCAGATTTTTGACGCGAAAGGCGTAGTTTGGACGCGGAAGTCGAAGTTACCCCCGGATTCCGCGTCGATATTTGACAAGAATGTCAAAACTTACTTTTCGAGGGCGTCCACAAAACGTCCCAGCACCGCCGAGCGCGACTCGAACACATAGTCCGGACGCGAGACGGTGACCGGCTCAACTCCGGCGGCGGCCAGGGCCGCGGCGGCGTCGAACAGGTCGCCAGTCGCCAGCAGGGCGCCGTTGGCCCGGCGCGAGCCGCCCTTGGCCACGAACGCCGCCACGGCCGCTTGGCCTGCCGCGTCCTGCTCGGCCGGCCAGACCAGGGTCGCCAGCTTGCCCGCCCGCCCCTTGGCCTCGACTACCGACAGCAGCCGCTTGAGGCTGTCCAGCTGCTCGGGCGACCAGTCGGCGATCAGCGAGGCGGTGAGCTGGGCCTGGCTCTTCAGGATCACACCGTCGGACAGGATCTTCAGGCCGTTGGCCGCCAGGGTCGCGCCGGTGGTGGTGATGTCGACGACCAGCTCCGCCGCGCCGGCGGCCGGGGCCCCCTCGGTGGCCCCGCTGCTCTCGACAATGCGGTAGTCGGCGACGCCGTGGCGGGCGAAGAAGGCCCGGGTCTGGGTGACGTACTTGGTCGCCACCCGCAGGCGCCGGCCGGTCTTGGCGAGATGGGCGTGCCCGACCTCGTCGATATCGGCCATGGTGTCGACGTCCAGCCAGCTCTTGGGCGCGGTCACCACCAAGTCGGCGCGGCCAAAGCCCAGGGCCCGCAGCAGCATGACCCGGCTGTCCATGTCGTCGCCGCGCTCGCGCAGCAAATCTTCGCCGGTGACCCCCAGGTGCAGGTCGCCGCTGTCGAGGCCGGCGGCGATGTCGCCCGCCGACAGCAGTCGCACCGAGACGCCAGGCAGGCCGGCCAGCTCGGCCGAATAGCCGCGCGCGCCGCCGGTCATGTCCAGCTTGAAGCCGCAGTCGGCCAGCCAGGCCTCGACCTGGTCCTTCAGGCGGCCCTTCGAAGGGATCGCGAAGATCATCGGTGTCGCGGTCATTCGCCGCCTCCCGCATAGGCGCGCGCCGGACGGACCATGCAGCCCACCGCGCCGGTGTTGGTGGAGACGCCCAGCCTCGCGGGCAGGCCGTCATAGCGCCCGCCAGCGGCCAGCGGCCGCTCAGCGCCAAGCGCCAAGGAGCGGACCTCGAACAGGAAGCCGTCGTAATAGCCGAAGGCCCGGCCGAAGGCGGCGGCCAGGGTCGCCTTGTCCAGCGGCACGCCGCGCGCGGCCATGCCCGACAGGCGCGAGCGCCAGCCGGCGATGGCGGCCTTCAACGCCGCATCCTTGGGGCCCGCGAGGGCGGCGATGCTGTCCAGCGCCGCGTCCGGACGGTCCGAAACGGCGAGGAAGGCGCGGACCTTGGCGGCTTGCTCCGCATCCAGACGACCGGCCTGGGCGGTCTCGGCCTTTTCGACCAGGCGGTGGGCGATCTCGGCCGGGCGGCGACCGCCGACGGGCTCGATGCCAGCCAGGGACCACAGCTCCTGCAGCACGGCCGAGGCCTCGGCTTCGGGCAGGCCGGCGAGAAGCGACGCGATGCGGCTCTGCTCGGCGGTCGGGGTCGAGACATCGCCGTCCAGCTCGGCCTTCAGCTGGCGCGGCTTGGCGAAGGCGCGCTTGAGGCGAGCGGCCAGAGGCGCGGCCAGGTCGAGGCTGTCGATGAAGGCGGCGAACAGCGACACGTCGCCGAGCACCAGCGACAGGTCCGCCCGCCCGCCGGCGGCCGACGAGGCCCAGGCCAGGGCGGCGATCTCGGCGTCGGCGGCCACCGGGTCGCCGGCCTCGAAGGCCTCGACGCCCAGCTGCAGGAACTCCTCGGCCCGGTCCGAGCCGCGCGGGGCGACGCGGAACGCCTTGCCCTCGTAGCGGTAGCGGCCGGCCGTAGCCTGCGAAGCGAAGTGTTCGCGCGCCACGGCGACGGTGAAGTCGGGGCGCAGGCAGGCCTCCTCGCCGCCGTCGCCGGAGACGACGAACAGCCGCGAGCGCATGGCCTCGCCGGCCAGGTCGAGCAGCAGGCCCAGGGGCTGCAGCACCGGCGCGTCGGTCGGCGCGGCGCCGGCGCTAAGCAGCGGCGCGCGGATGGCGTCGAGCGCCTCCGCCGGAATGGAACGCTCGAGCCTCATGACCTAGCCCTCGATGATCTTGCGGCCAACAATCTGGCTAATTGCGCCGACGAGCTGATCGCGGGCAACGGTCTGCTGGCCCGGACGCTCGGCCTTCCAGGCGGCGTTGTCGGCCAGGCCCTGGGCGGCCATGCGGCCGGCGTCGAGGTCCTTGATGGTCACCGTGCCGGCGGCGATCTCGTCGCCGCCCAGCATGACCACGGCCGGCGCCCCCCGGCGATCGGCGTACTTCATCTGCGGCTTCATGCCCGAGGTCCCCAGATAGACCTCGGCGGCGATGCCCGCCGCCCGCAGCTGTCCGACCACGGAGAAGTATTCAGGCATGTGCGCCTGGTCGAAGGTGATCACCACCACCGGCCCGCGCGCCGCGCCGCCGGGCTCGCGTCCCGCCGCCCGCAGCGCCGCCGCCAGGCGGGTGACGCCGAACGAGAAGCCGGTCGCCGGGGTCGTCGCGCCGGTGAACCGCGCCACCAGGTCGTCATAGCGCCCGCCGCCGCCGATCGAGCCGAACGAGACCTTGTTCCCCTTCTCGTCCGTGGTCGACAGCAGCAGCTCGGCCTCGAACACCGCGCCGGTGTAATATTCCAGCCCCCGGACGATCGACGGGTCGATGAAGGCCTGGTCGTCGGCGATCCCCAGGCTGGTCAGGGCCGCGTCGATCCGCGACAGCTCCAGCAGGCCCTCGTCGCCCTCGGCCGAGCCGCCGATGACCTTGGCGATGTTGTCCAGCGTCGCCGAACGCCCGCCGGCGCTTCCCCCAAGAGTCCCGGCCGCCACGAAGTCCAGCACCTGGTCGACCGCCTTGCCCTTCAGGCCCGCGCCCTTGGTGAAGTCGCCGCTCTCGTCCAGGCGGCCTTCGCCCAGCAGCAGCCGCACGCCCTCGACGCCCAGGCGGTCCAGCTTGTCGACCGCGCGCAGCACGGCCAGCTTCTGGCCGGCGCTGTCCGCGCCCGCCGCCGTCAGCAGGCCGTTGAGCAGCTTGCGATTGTTGATCTTCAGCACCGCCGCGCCGCGCGGCAGGCCCGCCGCCTCCAGCCCCTCGACCGCCATGGCGATGATCTCGGCGTCGGCCTCCGGACGGGCCGAGCCCACCGTGTCGGCGTCGCACTGGATGAACTGGCGGAAGCGCCCCGGCCCCGGCTTCTCGTTGCGCCACACCGGCCCGAACGCGTAGCGGCGGAACGGCTTGGGCAGGGTCTCCCAGTTCTGCGCCGCGAACCGCGCCAGCGGCGCGGTCAGGTCGTAGCGCAGCGCCATCCACTGCTCGTCGTCGTCCTGCAGCGCGAACACGCCCTCGTTGGGCCGGTCGCTGTCGGGCAGGAACTTGCCCAGGGCGTCGGCATATTCGAACGCCCCGGTGTCCAGGGCCTCGAAGCCGTAGCGCTCATAGACCGCCGACACCGCCTCCAGGATCGCCCGCTCGGCCCGCAGGTCGCGGGCGCGCTTGTCGGCGAAGCCACGCGGCGCGCGGGCCTCGGGGCGAAAGGTCTCTTCGGCGGGCGTGGTGGAGTCGGTGGTCATTCGTCGGTCCTGAGATCTTCAAGGCTTCGACGGATGGCGCTTGCGCGTAAGCCCCATCCGCTAGGCGGGGGCTCTGGCTGGGGGCTTGCTTTAGAGCGAGCCGACCCGGCCGATCCCGCGAGGCGAGGTCGGATGGTGGTGGTGGCCGTGATGGTGCGGCGCGCGGGTCATCGGGCGGGGGTGTAGCGGATGAGGGGTAAGAGGGGAAGGGGGACGGCACGGAGAGATAATCTTTCGCTTTCCGCAAAGCCTGCACCGACCACAAGCCGGCTTTATCAACGCAACATCACACGACCGGTTTTGACGCCCTGGCGGCTTACTGGAGCGTCAGATCGTCCATATCTTTCTCTCGTGCATAGCGACTAAAGGGCGGCAAGTGAGCAAACTTGGCCAATCGCAACTCGCTATCGCTTTATTTGGAATTCTCGGGCATCGCTTAGCTATGCGGGTCAATCCGGAGATCCTCACCTGGGCGCGAAACACTTCGGGGCTAAGCCTTGAGGCCGCTGCAACTCGCCTGGGATTTAAAGACACGCGCAACGGCACAGCTGTTGGACGTCTTGAAGCGCTTGAAGCGGGTACCGACGAACCCAGTCGCCCTGTGCTGATTAAGATGGCCGGCCTCTATCGTCGGCCGCTACTCACATTCTATCTGCCAGCACCACCGGCGCGCGCAGAGCGTGGCGAAGATTTCCGTACCCTGCCAGACGACCTACGCGTCGACAGCGCCGCTAATATTGACGCGCTGCTACGTGATGTACGCGCGCGTCAGAGCGAAGTGCGCAGCCTACTTGAGGAAGAAGAGGTCCAGCCGCTGGTCGCCGTTTCTGCGAGCCGTCGCGAGCATGGACCACAACTCGTGGCTCAACACGTTGCGCGTTGGCTCAAATTCGATCTGGCCACATTCCGCCAAGAGCGTACGGTCGAAAATGCATTTACTTATCTTCGCAAAGCTGCGGAGCGCGCCGGTGTATTTGTTCTGCTCATCGGTAATCTTGGCTCACACCACAGCGCGATAGATCCCGAAGCCTTTCGAGGTTTCGCTCTCGCCGATCCAATTGCCCCATTTGTTGTTATCAACGACCAAGACGCAAAAGTGGCTTGGTCGTTCACTTTGCTCCATGAACTAGCCCACGTCGCAATCGGAGCAAGCGGCATTAGCGGCGGGGCGCTAGAGGCAGCAGTTGAAGTCTTTTGCAACGAGGTCGCTGGCGAAATTCTCCTGCCGCGCGCCGAATTGGAGAACTTCGCGGTGGCGATCGACGACGCTCGTGCTCGAGCCGAGATCACCGCCTTCGCTCAAGAACGCAACGTCAGCCGCGCAATGGTTGCCTATCGGTTACGCCTGGTTGGGCGGTTATCAGAAGGTCGCTGGCGTACGATTAGTCAAATTTTCCGCGACGAGTATTTGCGCGAACGCGAGGAGCGTCGCGCACGCGAGCGGGCAGCGGATACGGGCCCCAACTACTATGTCGTGCGTCGCCATCGCATTGGCACAGCACTTATCCAGCTAGTGCGCCGCAGCTTAGATGAAGGTGCCTTGACGCCAACCAGGGCGGGCAAAATCCTCGGCGTAAAGGCCCGAAATGTTGAACCTTTAGTCGCGGGGGGCGCGACCTAGGGTGCTATATTTGATCGACGCCAACGTCTTAATAACGGCCCACAACACTTACTATCCAGTGGATCGCGTGCCGGAGTTTTGGGATTGGCTGCTGCACCAAGCTGCAGTTGGTGTCGTGAAGATGCCGATCGAGGTATTCGAGGAGGTGATGGAGGGGACGGGTGATGCCGAGAAAGATCGCCTTCTCGCTTGGCTAAAGGGCGACGGCGTCAAGGATGCACTTCTTTTACCAGATCCCGCTGATATCGATCTTGTCCGGGCAGTGCTCGCCACCGCCTATGCGGCCGATTTAGACGATGTGGAGATGGAAGCGGTTGGCCGCGACCCGTTCTTGATTGCCCATTGCTTGGCCGCACCTCACGATCGCACCGTAGTCTCCAATGAGGTCTCTAGAACCTCCCAGCGCCGAAGTAAGCGTAAAATCCCCGACGCCTGCCAAGACATAGGGGTTCCCTGCTGCAATACGTTCGCAATGTTACGAGCCCTCGACTGGCGAACCGGGTGGCGTGGATAGTCCCGCGCGGCACCAACCTCGCGAAGATTGGGCGGCGGCAAGCGCGACGGAGCGGTGAGCGCCCCCTCTGGGCCACCTCACCGCGCGGGGAGGATTTGTTCGCCACGGGTGGGGAGCCCATTCTGCTCCCCCCGGGCGTTCGCCACCCGACCTCCCGGGTCGGTGCGATCCTTAGATCTCTTGGAGGCTGCAGCGTGCAGGGCTGATCAGGTCAGTCAAGGACCGCCTCCGGCGGCCGCGCGCGGCGACGCGGAGCGTCGTCCTTGAG
>NZ_JBFUJD010000048.1:0-39688 GCF_056401555.1 Caulobacter sp. P4_E5 | reverse complement strand
ACCGGGCTTGGCCCCTGGGTCCCGGACAGCCTCTGCGAGGCTTCCGGGATGACACGGTTGGGGCGGTCGAGTCTCAGCTCACTCGTCGATGCACAACCGGACGATCTCGGCGCGCAGTTCCGGCATGCCCATGCCCTTTTCGGCCGAGGTGGCCAGCACGCGCGGGAAGGCCGCCGCGCGCTTGGCGATGGCCTTCTGGGTCTCGGCCACGACCTGGTCGACTTCCGCCGGCTTGATCTTGTCGGCCTTGGTCAGGACGATCTGGTACGAGACCGCCGCCACGTCCAGGGCGTCCAGCGCCTCCAGGTCGACCTTCTTCAGGCCGTGGCGGGCGTCGATCAGCACATAGACGCGCTTCAGGTTCGGGCGGCCGCGCAGATAGGCCCGGCCCAGGTCCTGGAACTTGTCGGCGATCGAGCGCGAGACGCGGGCGAAGCCGTAGCCGGGCAGGTCGACCAGGCGCACCTGCTCGGCCAGCAGGAAGAAGTTGATCTCCCGCGTGCGGCCCGGCTCGTTCGAGGCGCGGGCCAGGTACTTCTGCCCCACCAGCCCGTTGATCAGGCTGGACTTGCCGACGTTGGAGCGGCCGGCGAAGGCCACTTCCGGAAGATCGGAGGCGGGCATGGTGTCCATGCGCACCGCGCCCATCATGAACGAGACCGGCTGGGCGAAGAACACCCGCGCCGCCTCGATCTCGTCTTCCGTGAACCCGGGCGCGCCCGGCAGCACGGTGGGAACCTTGGGAGTGAGGTCCTCGCTCATCCGGTCGCGCCGACGGTCTTGCCCCGCAGCTGGGCGATGATCTTGTCGATCGGGTTCTCGACGCCGTAGCGGCGCATCATCACGTACTGCTGGACGATGGTCAGGATGTTGCTCCAGCACCAGTAGATCACCAGGCCCACCGAGAACTGCGACAGGGTGAAGGTGAAGATGATCGGGAACAGCTGGAAGATCCGCTGTTGCATCGGGTCGCCCGCCGGCGGGTTCATCGCCGTGGTCAGCCACATGGTGAAGCCGTACAGCAGCGGCCAGACGCCGATGTGCAGGGTGGTCGACAGGAAGGCGCCAATCAGCGGGGCGTGGGCCGGATCCCACGGGATCAGGCCGAACAGGTTGAAGATCGTCGTCGGGTCGCGCGACGACAGGTCATGGATCCAGCCGAAGAACGGCGCGTGGCGCATTTCGATGGTGACAGTCAGCACCTTGTACAGCGAGTAGAAGACCGGGATCTGCACCAGCATCGGAAGGCAACCCATCATCGGGTTGATCTTCTCCTTGGCGTACAGGGCCATCATTTCCTGCTGCTGTTTTGCAGGGTCGTCCTTGTGCTTGGCCTTCAGCTTCTCGACCTCGGGGGAGATCTTCTTGATCTTGGCCATGCTCTCATAGCTCTTGTCCGCCATCGGATAGAGGATGAGCTTGAGCACCACGGTCAGCAGCATGATGGCCAGGCCGAAGTTGCCGACCAGCTTGTAGAAGATCTCCAGGATGTTGAAGATCGGGCGGGTGAAGAAGCGGAACATGCCCCAGTCCACGGCGTCGTCGAAACGCGGGATCTCGGCCTTGGCGGTGCTCCAGAACTCCCAGATCGCCGGCGGGGTCGTCGCGCCGTACTCGTACTTGCGCAGCAGCGGCACGGTCTTGGCGCCGGCGAACAGGCGGGTCTTCTGGGTCAGGGTCGCGCCCGGGTTCAGGGCTTGGGTCGGGCCGACGAAGTTGACGTCATAGATGTCGGTGCCACCGGCCTGGGTGACGCGATACTGGGCCTTGATGGTCTGGTCCTGGGCGGGGATCAGCGCCGCCAGCCAGTACTTGTCGGTGATGCCCGCCCAGCCGCCGACCGAGTCGAAGGTCGTCAGCGGCTTGTCCTTCTTCCACTTGCCGTACTTGTTCAGCTCCAGCTTCTGGTCCTTGCCCGAGCCCAGCACGCCGATGGCGCCTTCGTGGACGATCTGGGTCTTGCCCAGGTGCTCGGTGATGCCCTGGCGCTGGACGGTGGCGTAGGGGGCCAGCTGCAGGCCTTGGGTCCCGACGTTGCGGACGCTGTCGGTGACCGTGAACATCGCCTGGTCGTCGACGGAGATCACGCGGGTGAAGTTGAGGCCGATGCCGTTGTCATAGGTCAGGGTGACGGGCGAGTTGGGGCGCAGCACCTGGCCCGGCGCGGCGGTCCAGACGGTGCGGCTGTCGGGCAGGCCCGGCAGGTTGGCGCCCGCCCAGCCGAAATCGGCGAACCAGGCGTGCTCGGCCCCTTCCGGACGGAAGAGCTCGACCGGCGGCGAGTTCTTGTCGATCGTCTCGTCGTACTTGCGCAGCAGCAGGTCGTCGATGCGGCCGCCCTTCAGGGCGATCGAGCCCGACAGGGCCGGGGTGTCGACCACGATCCGCGGGCTCTGCGCCTTGGCTTGATCGCGCGACAGGCGCAGCGGCGCCGGATTGCCGTTGGCGTCCAGCGTCACGCCCGGCTGGGTCGCCAGCTTGGCGCTGGCGACCTTCTTGGCCTGAAGCTCGGCCTCGGCCTTCTTCTGCTGCGGACCCAGGATGAAGAACTGGTACCCGATCAGGATCACGAACGCGCTGACGATGAACATCAGCGTGTTTTTGTTGTCGTTCTGCATGGAGCGCTTAACCGGAAACTTTGAGATCGGGTTGTTGGGAAGAGGCGACTTCGGACGTGACGTCTTTGGATGGGGCGCCGGACGACGGTTGCGGGACTTTGGCTCCCGCCCGATCGTGCTCGGCGGCGAGGCTTATCAGCGCGGTTTTGACATCGTCAAGCAAACGCCCCCATTCGCGGGCGGTCGTGCCGCCGCGCGCAATGAACACATAGTCGTGCGAAGGCCGCGCATGAAGGGGCAGGACGAGGCGGGCGGCCTCGCGCAGGCGGCGCTTGGCGCGGTTGCGCTGGACCGCGCCGCCGATCTTCTTGGTGGCGGTGAAGCCGACCCGGACGGTCGGATCCTCGTCGGGGCGCTTGCGCATCTGGATGAAGACGGCGCCGCGCGACAGGGCCGGGGCCTTGGCCGCCAGCAGGAAGTCGGGGCGTTTGCGTAGGCGCTCGAACTTCAGGTCAGGCCGTGGTTCAGACATGAAAAAAGCCGCCTTTCCGGCGCAAACCTGAGGACAGGTTCTTGGAAAAGGCGGCTTTGATCATGGTCTCGCCTCCCGGAGGAGGAAGAGCAATTAGGCGGTCAGGCGCTTGCGGCCCTTGGCGCGACGGCGCGCGACGATCTTTTGGCCGTTCTTGGTGGCCATACGCGCGCGGTAGCCGTGACGGCGGGCACGCACGAGCTTCGACGGCTGGAAGGTGCGCTTCACGACGTGGCTCCGAAATGCAAAACGTTGAACGCGGTGACTTAAGTCCCCGCGAGTGAGGGGCGGTGGATAGAAGAACGGGGCGGGGATGTCAACCTGAGTCGGTTCAGGGACTTACGAACTTGCCCCCTCCGCGCTCCGCGCTCCTCCCCCGGAGGGGGAAGAAGATAGGCGCGCCCTTCTTCCCCCTCCGGGGGAGGAGGATGCGCAGCATCCGGAGGGGGCAAGTCCTACGGAACGATCACCGCCTTGCCCACCACCTTCCGCTCGGCCAGCAGCTCGAACGCCTCGCGCCAACGCTCCAGCGGCAGCTCCGCGTGCACATGCGGCCGGATCACGCCCTCGTTGGCCATCCGCCACACCGCCTCCGCATTCTCCCGCCCCTTGTCCGGAAACTGGCGGCCGTACTCGCCGGCGCGCACGCCCATCACCGAGAAGCCCTTGATCAGCGGCATGTTGACCGAGATCGTCGGGATCCTTCCTGACGTGAAGCCGACCGCCAGCAACCGCCCGTCGAAGGCGATGCAGCGGACGCTCTCGTCGAACACGTCGCCGCCCACGGGGTCGTAGATCACGTTGGCCCCGCGACCGCCGGTGATCGCCTTCACCTTCTCGCGGAAGCCGCCGGTGACGTTGACCACGGCGTCGGGGGCGTAGAGCGCCTGCACCGTCTCCAGCTTAACGTCCGAGGCCGAGGCGGCGATCACTCGCGCACCCAGGGCCTTGGCCAGGTCGACGGCGGCCAGGCCCACCCCGCCGGCCGCGCCGTGGACCAGCACCCACTCGCCCGGCTCCAGCCGCGCCCGCCGGACCAGGGCGACATAGGCGGTGAGGTAGGCCGCGCCATAGGCGGCGGCCGCGGCGAAGGATAGCCGCGCGGGCTTGGGCTTCAGACCCTCGGCGGCCAGCACGGCGTATTGCGCGAACCCGCCCAGCCGCGCCCCGCCGACCACGGCGTCGCCGACCTGGAAGCTCGTCACGCCCTCGCCCAGCGCCGCGACCTGACCGGAGAGGTCCAGGCCGGGGATGAAGGGCAGGGGCGGCTTGAACTGGTACTCGCCGCGCGTCATCAGCAGGTCGGGAAAGTTGACGCTGGCCGCGCGGACGCGGACCAGAACCTCGCCGGGGCCGGGCGTGGGCGCGGCGACCTCGCGGACGGCGCAGCCGGCGAAGTCGGGAGCCAGGGCCTCGACGACCAGGGCGCGCATGGTGGGGGGAAGGGTCATCGAGCACCTCGATGCAAAAATTGGCGTGTCATCCCGGCCGCAGCGCAGCGGAGAGCCGGGACCCAGGGCAACCGCACGGGGCTTGGCCCCTGGGTCCCGGACAAGCCCTGCGGGCTTTCCGGGATGACACGGATTTGGTGCGTTAAGCCGTCCGCCGGTCGAACATCTCCCGCACCAGCCCCGCGATCTCGCGGCAGGCCCCATCGGCCGCCGGGATCGCGCCGGTGAACGCGGTGAAGCCGTGCGCCAGGCTGTCGTAGCAGCGGTACAGCACCGGCACGCCCGCCGCCTGCAGGCGCTGAGCGTAGGCCTGGCCCTGGTCGACCAGAGGGTCGAAGCCGGCGGTGGCGATGACGGCGGGCGCCAGGCCCGACAGGTCCTGGGTCTTGTCCGGCGACAGGCGCGGATCGGCCGGATCGGCGTCGGCGCCCATATAGTGGCCCATGAACCAGTCCATCACGCTGCGGGTCAGCGGATAGGCGTCGGCATAGGTGGTCATCGACGGCGTCTCGCTGGCCACGTCGACGGCGGGATAGATCAAGAGCTGCAGGGCCGGCGCCGGCTCGCCCTTGCGCTTCATCTCCTGGGCGAGGACGGCCGCGAAGTTGCCGCCCATGCTGTCGCCGCCGATGGCCGGGGCGACGGGTGGCGCGCCAAAGCGGCTGGTGTTGTCCCGCGCCCAGCGATAGGCGGCCAGCACGTCCTCGAGGCCGGCCGGGAACTTGTGGTCCGGCGCCAGGCGGTAGTCGACCGAGATCACCACCGTGCGGGCGATCCGCGCCAGGATCCCGCAGAAGGCGTGGCAGGCCTCCAGGTCCCCGATCACCCCGCCGCCCATGTGGGCATAGACGATCAGCGGCGCGTCGGGGTCCTGGTTCTCGGGACGATAGGCGCGGCACGGGACCGGGCCGTTCGGACCCTCGATCGACAGGCTCTCGGTGCGCACGCCCGGCTCCAGCGGCCCTTGGACGGCGGCGAAGGCCTTGGCGCTGCCGGCCACCGCCTCGGCCGGCGACAGGCTTTCCATCGGCGGCATCTTCTTGCCCGCGTGGGCGAAGAACTGAAAGCGCGGGTCCAGCGTGCGGCCGCCCTTGTAGACGACCCCGCCGCCCGACATGGCCCGCAGGATCGGGCTGGGCAGCGACAGGATCAGCTTCAGTATGGTCTTCTGGGCGGCGTCCGAGGCCATGGTTTCCCCCACTCTCTTTGTTGTTCTTACGATCTTGGGCCTAGGGCCGCGGCCCGGCCAGAAATATCCGTGTCATCCCGGCCGAAGCGAAGCGTAGAGCCGGGACCCAGGGGCGACCGCTGTGCGCCGGCCCCTGGGTCCCGGACAAGCCCTGCGGGCTTTCCGGGATGACACGACGAAGTGGACAGGCCATTCGCGGGCCTCACAACCTAGGCAGGGCGGGCAGGCCGCCCAGGATCAGCTTGACGGCGAAGTCGGCCGCGCCCTCGGTGTCGACCGGTCGGCGCTCCAGCATCTTGTCGCCGATCTCGCGGGCCACGGCGATGCAGGCCGAGGTCAGGTAGTCCAGGTCCACCGGCGGGGCGTGCTCACGCTCCAGCACCCGGGCGAAGGCGTCACGGACTTCGTCGAACACCGCCGCCACCTCGGGCGTCAGGCGGGCGTGCGGGATCTGCTCGCCGGCTGGCCGGTTCAGGCGCCAGCTCTCCTGCTCGACGGCCACGAAGTTGAAATAGGCCAGGATCGCGCCGCGCACGAACGACTCGAAGTCGGTGGCTTTCTCGGACTGTTCGCGCAGCAGGGGCCGGAAGCGCCGGGCGCCGTCGTCGGCCAGGGCGTCGAACACCTCCTCCTTGGACTTGTAGTAGTTGTAGAAGGTGCCCGAGGCCAAACCCGTGCGGCGGATGATGTCGCGCACCGTGGCGGCGTCATAGCCCAGCTCGCCGAACACCTCGCGCGCGGCGTCCAGGATCGCCTGGCGGTTGGCGACCTTGGTGCGTTCCCGCTTGCCCGGCCGTTGATCGACATGGGGCTTGGGGAAGTAAGCGATATTCGACATGGGCCGCGACTCGAAGGCGGGACGATGGTGACGCCCCGTCAGGATCACAGCCTTACTCTGGGGCAGGTGGCAAGGGGCTTGGTTTGGGCGCCCACCATACCCCAACCTCCCCGGCGAAAGCCGGGGTCCAGATCGAACCCACGAGCGCCCGACGCGCTGACACGACGCATCCCGGATCATCCCAAGGCGCTCAGGATGGATCTGGGCCCCGGCGTTCGCCGGGGAGGTCGGGATTTAGAGAGGTTTTAAAGGCTGCTCGATGTCGTAGACCGCCTCGCTGATCGCCTCCAACTTCTCGCGGTACAGCGCCGAGGCGTCGTGGAGGCCCTGGTTGTAGTAGTAGGGTCCCAGTCGTTCGCTGACGAAGTCGAGCAGGAACTCGGCGTCGAAACCCTTCACGTCCAGGTCCAGCTCGGACTTCAGGTAGTCCGAGAGCCCGCCGACCAGTTTGGCGCGGGTGTCCTTGTCGAAGGTGATCTTGGGCATGGGGGCTCCTTTTGGGGAGAGGTAGCTCACTTGCCCCCTCCGCGCCTACGGCGCTCCTCCCCGGAGGGGGAGGAAGGCGATCCCCTTCCGCCCCCTCCGGGGGCGGACGACCATGCGGAGCGTGGTCAGGTGGGGGCCAGCAGCGGTTCCATCTTGATCTCGGCCAGCGCCGGCACCGGCAGTTTGCCGCGGTGGCTGCGCGCCCGGGCCTCGCCCTTGGCGATCTCTTTCTTCAGGTCGGCGCAATAGACGTTGAAGTCGACCTGAATGGTGTGGCGGTCGGACTTGTAGAACTGGCCGGTGTGCCGCTCTTCGTCCTTGGCGATGATCCGGACCACCTCGGCTTCCGGCGGCGGCGCGTAGGTCCCCGTCAGATAGGCCGCCRCCAGCTTCGCCTGTTGCTCGGCGAAGTTCACCAGGGTCGGCAGCGGCTGGGCCAGACCCATGAAGAACAGGTTGGGGATGCCCGGCTTCATCATCCGCTTGAACAGCGGGAAGCGGTGGTCGGCGTCGGGCTTCAGCGCCGGATCGTCGAAGAACGGGAAGCTGATCTTGTAACCGGTGGCGAACACGATGGCGTCGACGTCCTCGACGCTGTCGTCGGCGAAGCGCACCCGCTTACCCTCCAGCGCCTTGATCGCCGGCTTGAACTTGATGTCGCCGCAGCCGGCCCGGGTCAGGAACTCGCCCGACACCGACGGATGCGCCTCCAGCGGTTCGTGGTCGGGCTTGGGCAGGCCGTAGTCCTCCATTTTACCAATAGCTTGCTTGATCACCTTGCGGGCGATGGACAGGCCCAGCTTGCGCGGTATCCACGCCGGCATGGCGCTTTTGTCGGCCGGCTTGCCGTTCAGGTACTTGGGAAACACCCAGACCCCGCGCCGGGCCGAGACCCAAAGGGTCTTGGCGATCGGCCGCTGGGCCAGCTCGCTGGCGATGTCCATGGCCGAATTGCCCATGCCGACGACCACGACATTCTTGCCGCGCATGTCCACGGGATCGAACGGGTCGCTATAGGCGTGGGCGTGGAAGGCGGGGCCGTCGAACTCGCCAGGATAGTCCGGGATCCGCGGGTCCCAGTGGTGGCCGTTGCAGACGAACAGCACGTCGTAGAGCCGGGTCTCGCCGGTCGACAAGGTCACCGACCACAGGCCCTCGTCGGTGCGGTGGGCGCGCTCGACCCGGGTGTTGAAGGTGATCGTCTCGCGCAGGCCGAAGTGGTCGACATAGTCCTTGAAGTACTGGAACAGTTGGGCGTGGTGCGGGAAGTCGGGCCAGCCCGCCGGGACCGGGAAGTCCTCGAAGGCCAGCCGCCACTTGCTGGTATCGATGTGCAGGCTCTCGTAGCAGGCCGACATGCCGTTGGGGTTCTTGTAGTACCAGTTGCCCCCGATCTCGTCGGACATCTCGAAGCAGTCGTAGGGGACGCCGAGGTCCTTCAGCCGCTTGATCGTGGTGAAGCCGCTGCAGCCCGCGCCGATCACGCACGCCTTGGGGAGCTTTTCGGCTGTTCCGCCCATCCTGGCCCGCCCATCCCGACTTATCATTGTTCAGGTGAGCATACCGGCGTTATGCGGCACGGCAAGCGGCCGTTGGGGAAGGCTTGGAATGCAAAGCGCCCGCCTCTTGCGAGACGGGCGCTCCGGCTTTCACCCGTCGGTCAGCCTAGCAGCAGGGGCCGCCGTTGCAGCAGGCTGCGCCGAGGGCGCAGCAGGCTTCGACGGCCTTGTGAACGGCGTMCGGCGCGGCGGCGTAGGCGGCCGAGGCGGAGGCGAGCAGCGCGAACGCCGCGATCGAGACGATGCGTTTCATGATTTGAGATTCCGATTTCAGGTTGATGGAAATTCGTCCTGGAAATGCGGGTCTCAACGGGGCGGAGGCGGCTCCGGCGTGATGCTGCGGCCGACGAGGCGGGGCGCGGGAAGTGGTTCAGGCGACGCAGTCTCGAGGCGGACCGGTTCGGCAAGGGTCTCGAGGGGCGCGGGAACCGCCACGCAGGCGGTGACGCAGACCTGCGGACACATCGACTTGTCGAGGTCGTGGCATGGCGTGTCCGGGCAGCAGTCCATCGGCATGGCCATGGCTGGCGCCAGGGGCGACACGACCAGCAGCACCGCCGCCAGCAGGGACAGCAGTCGCGCGAGCATGCGGACACGGATCGCCGGGGCGGTCATGCGGTTACGATAGCCGCTGACGGACTGGCGGCAAGCCGCCTTGTCCCCTTACGGGGATCACCGTCCGAACCGCACGGGCGCGTAGGTCGCCGTGCAGCTGGCGCTGCACTGGGCCCAGCGGCCGGCGCAGCCGTCATCGTCGCCGCCGGATTGGCAGAAATAGAGGGTCTTGGAGCAGGTCGCCTTGCACTGCTGGGTGTCGCCGGCCGGCCGGGCGCTGGCCAGCGGGATCGGGGCGGGCAGGACGAAGCTGGGCGCGGCGATCGGGGCCTGGATCGGGGCGAGCATCTTCTTGGGCTTGGGCTGGGCCGGGATCGTCGCCTGGCCGCCGACGGCCGGACCGGCCACGGCGAGGATCAGCAGGACGAACAGGGCGCGGCGCATGGGGACACCCTAGCGAGAGGGGGTAAAGGCCCGATTAACCATGTTCGCCTCGCGCCTCGCCCGCCTCGACAGCCGGAGGCTTGGAGAGGAAGATCGGCAGGCACATCAGCCCCAGCACCGCGCCGAGGGTCCAGACGAGGCCCGGGAACCAGGCTCGGCTGGCGAAATAGGCCTGGGCGATGACGACGGGGCCGATCACCGAGGCCAGGCTGGCCAGGCTGGCCAACACCCCTTGCAGGCGGCCCTGCTGGTCCTCGTCGACCTGGCGCGACAACAGCGACTGCAGGGCCGGCTGGCCCACGCCGCCCAGGCAGAACATCGGCAACAGCAGGAAGGCCATCCAGCCCTTGGTGGCCAGGGCGATGGCGACATAGGCGAAGGCGTCGGACACGATGCCGATGACCAGGGCCCGCCGCTCGCCGAACCGTTCCGAGATCGGGCCGGCGACGAACGCCTGGGCCAGGGCGTGGAACAGGCCAAAGCCGGCCAGGGAGAAGCCGATGGTCCAGGGATCCCAGGCGAACTTGTCCTCGCCGTACAGCACCCAGATCGTGCCGCCGACCTCGCCGACGATGTTCAGCGCCGCATAGGCGACCATCAGCGGCAGCAGGGCCGGGAAGGCGGCCGCCCAGCGCAGCGACGCGAACGGGCTGAAGGCGGCGCGGCCGATGGGCTGGCCCTCGGTCTTGCCCAGGCTCTTATGCGACTCCGGCAGGACGAACAGGGCCATCAGGAAGTTCAAGCCGTTCAGGGCCGCCGCGGCCAGGAACGGCGCACGCACCCAGTACCCGCCCAGAAAGCCGCCCAGCACCGGCCCCAGGATGAAGCCGATCCCGAACATCGCGCTGAACAGGCCAAAGCGCCGGGCCCGCTGCTCTTCCGGCGTGATGTCGGCGATATAGGCCTGGGCCACGGCCATGTTGGCCCCGGTGATCCCCGCGATGGCGCGGCCGACGAACAGCCAGGCCAGGCTGGGGGCCAGGGCCATGAACACGTAGTCGATCGCCGCCCCGGCCAGCGAGACCAGCAGCACCGGCCGGCGGCCGACCTTGTCGCTGATCGCCCCCAGCACCGGCGAGCACAGGAACTGCATCAGGGCGTACAGCCCCAGGAACGCCCCGAACCGCCAGCCCAGGTCACCGGTATGGCCGACCTCGCGCAGCAGGCGCGGGATGATCGGCATGACCAGGCCGATGCCGGCGACGTCCAAGGCCACGGTGGCCAGGATCAGGGGGAAGGCGAGTTTCGAGCGGTTACCCAAAGGGCGCATATGCAAATTTATCATCGATAAAGTTCCTTATCGGCGATAAAGTCCGGATCGGCCGCGCGGTCAAGTCGATTCATATGGGGGCTTCGGAACAGCGAGATGAAGGTCGATCGTCGGCGCATCCTGGAGACGGCGCTGGAGCTCCTGAACGAGGTCGGGGTCGACGCCCTGTCGACCCGGCTGATCGCCGAGCGCCTGGGCGTGCGCCAGCCGGCCCTCTACTGGCACTTCAAGAACAAGCGCGCGCTGCTGGACGCCATGAACGGCGAGATCCTGGCGCGAGCCCACGAGGCGCGCGTCCCCCGGCCCGGCGAGACCTGGCAGGACTTCCTGCGCCGCAATGGCGGCAGCTTCCGCGCCGCCCTGCTGGCCTATCGCGACGGGGCGCGGGTCCATGCCGGCACCGAGGCCGCGCCCGACGACCTGGACCATGTCGAGGCCCAGGCCCTGGTCCTGGTGCGGGCGGGGTTCTCGCCGGCCCAGGCCATGCAGCTGTTTATCGCGGTCAGCCGCTACGTGGTCGGCTGCGTGCTGGAGGAGCAGGCCTCGCCCGCGACCGGCTCGACCGAGCAGGCCCGGCTGGACGAAGCCGCCCAGGCCTATCCGATCCTGGCCGAGGCCATGGCCCACTATCGCGAGAGCGGCCACGCGGGGCTGTTCGAGCGCGGCCTGGACCTGATGGTGAAAGGAGCCGAGGTAGAGCTGAAAACCCCTCTCCCATAGGGAGAGGGAGGGGCCCATCGCGGGAGCGATGGGAGGGTGAGGGGTTACGAGGTTTGGCGGCATGTAGGCGCTCCGTCGGACGCCGTAACCCCTCACCCCAACCCTCTCCCTATGGGAGAGGGAGCAAGGTCATTGGGCCGAACTCACCCGCCAGATCACATTTCCCACATCGTCGGCCACCAGCAGCGCGCCCGACGCATCCACCGTCACGCCCACCGGCCGGCCTTGGGCCTTGCCGTTGGCGTCCAGGAACCCCGTCAGGAAGTCCTCGACCCCGCCGGCCGGCTTGCCGCCGCTGAACGGCACGAAGATCACCTTGTAGCCGGCCTGCGGCTTGCGGTTCCACGAGCCGTGCTGGCCCACGAACACGCCGCCGCGGTAGCGGGGCGGGAAGCTGCCCCCCTCGTAGAAGGTCAGGCCCAGCGAGGCGGTGTGGGCGCCCAGGGCGTAGTCGGGGACGATGGCCCGTTCGACCAGGTCCGGGCGACGGTCCTTGTCCTTGACCCGCTTGTCGACGTGGCGGCCGTAGTAACTGTAGGGCCAGCCGTAGAAGCCGCCTTCGCGCACCGAGGTCATGTAGTCGGGCACCAGGTCGTTGCCCAGCTCGTCGCGCTCGTTGACGGCGGTCCACAGCTCGCCGTTGGCCGGGTTCCAGTCCAGGCCATTGGGGTTGCGCAGGCCCGAGGCGAAGACGCGCTTGGTTCCCGTGATCGGATCGACCTCGAGGATCGCCGCGCGCTCGGTTTCGGCGTCGATGCCGTTCTCGCCGACATTGCTGTTGGAGCCGACGGTGGCGAACAGCTTGGTCCCGTCCGGGCTGGCCAGGATGTTCTTGGTCCAGTGGTGATTGATCGGTCCGCCCGGCAGGTCGGTGACCTTATGCGGCGCGGCGGTAATGCGGGTCTGGCCGTCGGTGTACGGGAAGGCGACGATGGCGTCGGCGTTGGCCACGTATAGCGTACCGCCGATCAGGGCCATGCCGAACGGCGAGTACAGGTTGGTCAGGAACGGCGTCTTCAGCTCGGCCACGCCGTCGTGGTCGGCGTCGCGCAGCAGGGTGATGCGGTTGGCGCTGGGCACGCCGGCCCCGGCCTTCTTCATCAGCAGCGTCTCGAAGAACCCCTTGATCCCCTTCGGCTTGTCGTTGCCCGCCGGCTTGTTGCTCTCGGCCACCAGCACGTCGCCGTTGGGCAGGACCAGCAGCCAGCGCGGATGGTCCAAGCCGGTCGCGAAAGGCTGGACGCGGAAGCCGGCCGGGGCGCGGGGCGTCACGCCCGCCGGCCAGCCGACTACCTCCGAAACCTTAACAGTGGGGAAGAGCGTGCGATTGGGCTCGGGCAGGGCCGGGTTGGGGCCGTAGCCGACGGAACCGCCTTGCTGGCCTTGGCTTTGGCCGCAGGCGGCGAGGGCCGCGAGCGCACCGCCGACGATCAAGATTTCGCGAAGCCTGCGACGCATGGCCGCTTTCCTTCTTCATCCAGTGTTCAGCGCAAAGCGGATCTACTCGACGCGCGTAGTTGATACGGGTTCGACCATGGTGAAGTTCCAATCCAACACCATTAATCGTCGTCGTCTTCTGGCTGGTTTTCTGGCCCTAGGCGCGCCAAGCGCCGCCCTCGCGTCACCGCACGGAAGGGCCCTCAAGCCACCGTCTCCGCCGCTGGTCACCCTGCTGGGCGATTCGATCACGGCGGGCCTGGGCGTGGCGAGCGACCTGGCCCTGCCCGCGCGGCTTCAATCGGTGCTCGGCCAGATGAGCGTGCACGCGCGGGTCTTCGGATTCGGCGCGCTGGGCGACACCACCTTGGGCGGCCTGTCCCGGGTCGCGCGGGTGCCGGCCGGAACCTCGGTCTGCGTCGTGGCCTTGGGCGGCAATGATCTGCTGCAGGGCGCCGAGCCGTCGTGGACTCGCGCCAACCTGCGGGCCATCGTCCAGCGGCTGAAGGAGCGGAACATCCGCGTAGTGCTCGCCGGAGTCAGGGCCCCGGCCCTGCTGGGCGTCGACTACGCCCGCCGCTTCACGGCCCTCTATCCGGAGCTGGCGCGCGAGCAGGGCGTGTTCTTCGCGCCGGACTTCTTCACGGGCGTGATCGGGGTCTCGCGCTACATGCAGCGCGACGGCATCCATCCCAACGCCGAGGGGGCGAGGATCATCGCCGAACGGCTCGCGCCGGTGGTGGCCCAGGCGCTGCGGGGGTGAGTTAGCTAAGTTCCCTCTCTCATAGAGAGAGGGAGGGGCCCATCGCCCATGGCGATGGGAGGGTGAGAGGTTTCACCGTCAGCCGGAAAATCCCGAGCTTTTCCATCAGACCTTTCAAGCTGGACTCCCGCCGCGGCCAGTCATCAACGTCCGTTGTCTTCGTCAGAGCTCTATTCGGAGAGAGTGTAACCTCTCACCCTCCCACCGCTGCGCGGCGGGCCCCTCCCTCTCTCTCAGAGAGAGGGAGACAGCGTCCGACGCGGATCCCCTACTCCGCCGCTTCCTTCAGTTCCGGCTTCGTGACCGCCACGTGGTGGTGGCCGCCGAAGATGCGGCGCATCAGGCGTTCCGAGCGGGTCTTCAGGCCGTCCATCAGGATGAAGACCACCGGGATGTAGAGCAGTGACAGCAGGGTCGAGGTGATCAGGCCGCCGATGACCGCGATGGCCATCGGAGCCCGGAACTCGACTTCCGCGCCAAGGCCGACGGCGGTGGGCAGCATGCCCGCGCCCATGGCCACGGTGGTCATCAGGATCGGCCGGGCCCGCTTGTGCGCGGCGTCGATGATCGCCGTGCGCTTGTCCATGCCGTGTTCCTTCATCGCCATGATCGCGTACTCGACCAGCAGGATCGAGTTCTTGGCCGCGATGCCCATCAGCATCAGGATCCCGATCAGGGTCGAGATCGAGAAGCTGGAGTGGGCCAACACCAGCAGACCGAAGGCGCCGCCGATGGCCAGGGGCAGGGCGACCATGATGGTGATCGGGTGGGCGAAGCTGCGGAACAGCAGCACCAGCACGACGTACATCAAGAGGATGCCGGTGATCAGCGCGCCGACGAAGCCGCTGACCATCTCGGCGATGAACTCGGCGTCGCCGGCGGCCACTTCCTTGACGCCGTTCGGCAGGGTCTTGACCGAGGGCAGGGCGTGGACGCGCTTGGCCGCGTCGCCGACGACGATGCCGTCCAGCTCGGCCGTGATGGTGGCCACGCGCGAGCGGTCCTGGCGGTCGATCTGCGAGGGGCCGGCGCCGAAGCGCACGTCGGCCACCGCGTTCAGCGGCACCGAACCGGTCGCCGACGGCACCTGCAGCGTCTGCAGGACAGCGATGTCCTCGCGGGCGCTCTGGTCCAGGCGCAGGCGGATCGGCACCTGGCGGTCGCCCAGATTGTACTTGGGCAGGTTCTGGTCGACGTCGCCGATCGTGGCCACGCGCACGGCCTGGGAGATGGCTCCGGCCGAGACGCCGGCGCGGGCGGCCTGGTCGGGCTTGGGCGTCACGACGATCTCGGGACGGGCGATCGCGGCGGTGTTGACCACGTGGGCCAGGCCCGGCACGGCGCGCATCTCGGCCTCGACCT
Organism: Caulobacter sp. P4_E5; assembly: GCF_056401555.1. Classification (NCBI taxonomy): domain Bacteria; kingdom Pseudomonadati; phylum Pseudomonadota; class Alphaproteobacteria; order Caulobacterales; family Caulobacteraceae; genus Caulobacter; species Caulobacter sp. P4_E5. Next base: position 24,524 of record NZ_JBFUJD010000048.1, on the reverse strand, counting down.
TACGGGCCGCGGCCTCCAGGGCCGGACCGTTGTCGCTGAGCAGGCGTAGGGTGTAGCTGCCGCCGCTGGACGGGCCGCCGCCGTTGTTGCTGCCCGCGCCGATCCGCGCGCCGGGGATTTCGGCGAACTTGTCGACCATCTGGCGGCTGAACGCCTGCTGGCTGATCCGCTTGCCCTTTTCGGTCAGGTCGGCGGTGATCTGGCCCTTGTTGACGGCGTTGCCGCCGACCGAGGCGTAGACGCTGATCACCTCGGAACGGGCGCGCAGTTCGCGGGTGACGCGCTGCACGACGCGGTCGGTCTCGTCCAGGGTCGCGCCCGGCGGCAGCTCGACCGAGAACTCGGCCCGGCCGCGGTCGGCCTGGGGCTGGAACTCGAACGGCAGGCGGGTGGCCAGGAAGATCGAGAACGCGAACATCGGGATGCCCATCGCCAGCACTTTCCAGCGATTGCGCAGGCCCCAGTTCAGGCTCTTGAGGTAGGGACCCATCCATGCGGGGTCCTTGTCCTCGTGCTTGTGGTCGGCCTTCAGCATGTAGGCGCCCATCAGCGGCGTCAGCAGGCGGGCGACCACCAGCGAGAACAGCACCGAGATACAGGCGGCCAGGGCGAAGGCCTTGAAGAACTGGCCGATGATGCCCGGCATGAAGCCGACGGGGGCGAACACCGCCACGATGGTGAAGGTGGTGGCCACGACCGCCAGGCCGATCTCGTCGGCCGCCTCCATGGCCGCCGCGTAGGGACTTTTGCCCCCGCGCATGTGGCGGACCATGTTCTCGATCTCGACGATGGCGTCGTCGACGAGAATGCCGACGGTCAGCGACAGGGCCAGCAGGGTGACGCCGTTCAGCGACTGGTTCATCGGCGCCAGCACCGCGAAGGTCGGCAGCAGCGACATCGGGATGGCGACAGCCGACAGCAGGGTGGCGCGCCAGTCGCGCAGGAACAGCAGCACGACCAGCACGGCCAGCACGGCCCCGATGATCAGGGCTTCCATCGAGGCGATATAGCTCTCCTCGATGTATTTCACGTTCGAGGTGATCTCCTCGATCTGCAGCTCGGGATGTTCCTTGTCGAGCTTCTCGATGGTCTTGCGGACCTTCTCGGCGGTCTGGACCTCAGAGGCGCCGCGCGAGCGGATCATGTTGAAGGTCACGACTTCCTGGCCGTCGAAGCGCGCCAGCGAGCGAGGCTCGGCCCAGTGGTCGGTGACCGCGCCGAGGTCGGCCAGGCGCACTGTGCCGCCTGAGGGCAGGGGCACGCGGGTCTCGCGCAGCTGCTCGACCGAACCCGCCGCGCCCAGGGTGCGGATGGCGCGCTCGGCGCCGGAGATGGTCACCCGGCCGCCGGGCAGGTCGGCGTTGGACGAGACCAGGGCCTGGCTGACCGAGGCGGCGGTGACGCCCTGGGCGGCCAGGCGGTCGGGATTGAGAGCGACCTCGATCTCGCGGCTGACGCCGCCCTGGCGATTGACCTCGCCGACGCCCTTCAGCGCCAGCAGGGCCCGGCTGACGTCGTTGTCGACGAACCAGCTGCGCTGTTCGGGCGTCAGGGTCGGGGCCTTGACGACATAGGTGATCAGCGGGTCGCCCGAGATGTCGATCCGGGTGACAATCGGCTCCTGCATGTCCTGGGGCAGGGAGCCGCGCAGGTTGGACATGGCGTTGCGCACGTCGTTGGTGACGCGCTCGTGGTCCACGCCCAGCTCGAACTCGATGAACGTGGTCGAGGCGCCGTCGACGACGGTGGAGTTGATGTGGCGCACCTGGCCCAGGCCCGCGATCGAGTCCTCGATCAGGCGGGTGACTTGGGTCTCCAACTCGCTGGGCGCGGCGCCGGGGCGCACGGCCGTGACGACGACGAACGGCAGGTCGACGTCGGGGTTGTTGTTGATCCGCATGCCCTTGAAGCCGGCCACGCCCGCGATGGTCAGCAGGATGAACAGCAGGATGACGGGGATCGGGTTCTTGATCGCCCAGGAAGAAATGTTGCGCATGGGGCGCGTCCTCAGCGAGCGGGCTTGGAAGGCGACGAGGACGCGGGCGAGAGGCCCACGCGGACCAGATCGCCTTCGCCCAGGAAGCCGGCCCCATCGACCACGACCCGCTCGCCGGCGGTCAGGCCGGTGGCGGCGACGCGGTCGCCGGTGTTGGCCAGGATGGTGATGCGACGGAAGTGGACCTTCTTGGCCGAGTCAACGACGAACACGCCCGGCCGGTTCTCGCGATAGAGCACCGCGGCGCTGGGCACGACCAGGGCCGGCTGGTCGCCGGCGTCGATCGTGGCGCGGGCGAACATGCCCGGGCGGAAGCCGCCCATCGCCGACAGGGTCACGCGGGCCACGCCCAGGCGGTTGGTGGCGTTGACCTCGGAGGTGACGATGCGGACATGGCCCGTCATCTCGCCGACCTTCTCGGAATAGATCTTGGCGGGCATGCCGGGCTTGACCGAGGCCAGGTCGGTTTCCGGGATCTCGGCGTCCAGCTCCAGGCGGCCGTCGCGGACGATGCGGAACAGCTCGCTGCCGGACGTGACGATCTGACCCTTGGTGACGCTGCGGCGGCTGATCAGGCCGCCGACCGGCGCGCGGATCGAGGTCTGTCCCAGGCGCGCGGCGGTCTCGCCCCGGGACGCCTCGGCGGCGGCCAGGTTGGCGGCGGCTGTGCCTTGCTTGGCGGTGGCGGTGTCCAGCGAGGCTTGGCTCAGATAACCCTTGGCCTGCAGCTCGCGGGCGCGGCCCAGGGCGGCCTGGGCCTCGGCCAGCGTGGCCTTGGCGCTGGCGACGCTAGCCTGCTGCTGGCGCAGCTGGGCGGCGATGACGCTGTCGTTGAGCTGCACCAGCACCTGGCCGGCCCGGACGATCTGGCCTTCCTCGGCATTGACCGACACGGCGGTCAGGCCACCGGTTTCGGCGCCGACCGGCACCTCTTCCCACGGCGAGATGGTGCCGGTGGCGTTGATCTGGCGCGAGATCGGCTGGCTGGAGACCGGGGCGACGCTGACGGTGGCAGAGGCGGTCGGAGAAGCCTTCTCCGTCTTCGGCTTCTTGTCGCCGCAGCCTGACAGCGCGATCGCGCTCACGCCCAGGACCAAGACCAGCGCGCTCAAGTTCGGGCGGCGCCCATTGATCCGGTAAAGCACGATCATCCCCAGCACTGTTGAAAGCCCGTGGCCTTCTAGCCGACAAACCCACGGTTGCTGAGTTAATTTGCCGTAAGACGATAAAAATCGAAGCGCTGCCCGTCTCTGCTTGCGAGAGAAGGGAACGCCCCGGCTCGTCTGCGGGGGAGTGAGGCAGGCGTTCGAAGCTATGTCAGCGGGGCTTCAGGGTGTGAGGACTTCGGAGCCAGGCGCCGGCGCGGCAGAGCGCCGCAGAACAGCGCGGCCATGGTCAGGTAGCTGAAGACGCCGCCGCCGGCGATCAAGCTGGCGCGATTGGGAATCTTGGGATCGACCAGGGTGGCCAGCATCAGGGTCAGGGTCAGGCCGTGAAAGCCGCATGCCCACATCGGCCACCAGCGGTTCGACCGCATGGCGATGAACAGCAGCACCAGCATCAGGGCCACGTCCACCAGGAACACCGCGGTCTGCGGCCCGAACCGCTGATGGCTGTTGTAGAGAAAGCCGGTGGCGAACCAGGCGAGGATCATGGCGGCGCCAGCCAGGCGTTCAGGCCAGCCGCCACGCCATAGCGCCACGCCGGTCGCGATCAGCAGCGCGGCGAGACTGGCCCACTGGTAGAGGTAGCTAAGGGGCGACATCGCGCCAGGGTGGCGTCTTTCCGCCAGATTGCAACGATCCTCGCTGACCGGGATCGGCGAGGATCTGGCGTTGCGCCCAGGAGCACAGTGGTTTTCTAGGCGGCGATGGTCAGGCGACCGTGCGTCTTGGTCATGCCCTCCGGCTTGACGGGCGCTTCGCCGAAGCCGTCGTCGAAGGACACGGCCGAAAGGCCGATGTCGCGCTGGGCGACCGTCAGGTGCTTGTGGGTGGTGACGATGCCTTCACGCGCCACGCCGAGGGCCTGCATCGTGGTGATGGCCGACATGATGGCGTCCTGGCCGATCAGGGCCGACAGGTTGGCGGCCTGGCGGCTGCTGGGCATCAGGGCGGCGAGGGTGGCGGTCGTGGCGATGGCGGCGTCGATGGCCTTTTCGGCGGCGAACAGGGCTTCGGCCACGGTTTCGGCGGCCGCACGGCGTTGCTTGAGCATACGAAGTCTCCCTCACGCCGACGGTGTCGGCGCATTGCCAGATGTTGATGATGGTCGGATTGCTCGCCCGGTTCCGCGGGCGATGCGGTCTTAGGGGAAGAGACCTTCCAGGGCGTGGAGCCCCGCCAGGATCGAACCGAACGCGAAAGCGGTCACGATCATCACGGCCGCGATGAAGGCCAGCCTCAGAGGCAGGCTCAGATGATTGGGTCTTGCTCCTCCAAGTCCGATGAGGAGGAGTCCGACAGGAACGTCTCGTCCATCACCGCGCTGGCGATGCACAGGATCTCCCGCATCACCAGTTCGTTGGGCTTGAACGAAGCCTGCTTGCGTGTGGCCGCCACCAGGTCGTGCACCATCGCCGCGCCAGCCGGGCTGGCCGAGAGGCTCTGGAGCTGGCGCTCGAGCTCGCTCCAGGTGATCGGGGGCAGCATCTCGGCCGAATTCAGCCGGGGCCACATGTTCTGGAAGCTCGACACTTCCTGGCGCAGGTGAGCGGCGCGGCCGATCGCGTCCTTCTGGTGGGGTGTCAGTTCGTTTTGCTGGGGGGACAATTCGTTCACTGGGAACTCCTTCCTCGATGCGGTCATCTGACCGTGAGGAAGGGCGTTCGCCTAGCCGGGCCGGATCGGACCCCGACGCGATCGGAGGGGGGGCGCCCCCCTGATGGACCCCGTGGTGCGCTCTGTCGAAGACCCGGCGCGCGGCGTCGTAGCGGTCGGCCGCCCCGAGCCGGCGGCGCGCCTTGTCCAGATGCCAGTCGACGGTGTGTTTGGAGAGGCCCAGCTCGCGGGCGATCTCCTTGGAGCTCATGTGGCGGTCGACGAGTCGGAGACACTCCCGCTCACGCTCGGTGAGGCGGTCGAGGCCATCGACCTGATCAGAAAGGGAAGGGTCACCCTTGTCCATCGTGAGGGGAACTTTAGGCGAACGTTTCGGTTCGGCAAGCCGCCGGAACATTAAACCTTTGCTATTATGGTTACGGTCGACACGTTCAGGTGAGGTCCGACGACACCTTCCACAGGTCGACGCCGCCTTCCGAGGCGTGGCGGTCGATCTCGGCCAGCTCCTCGGGCGAGAACGAAAGGCCGTTCAGCGCCGCCAGCGAGTCTTCCAACTGCGCCACCGTGCGCGCGCCGATCAGGGCCGAGGTGACGCGCGGATCGCGCAGCACCCAGGCCAGGGCCAGCTGGGCCAGGGTCTGGCCGCGCCGCTGGGCGATCGCGTTCAGGGCCTTGATGCGATCGAGATTGTCCTGGCTCAGCAGGTGGCCGCCGAACGACCCATTCTTGGCGGCGCGCGAGTCCGCGGGCGCGCCGTTCAGGTACTTGTTGGTCAGCAAGCCCTGGGCCAGCGGCGAGAAGGCGATGCAGCCGACGCCCAGGTCGTCCAGGGCGCCCAGCAGCTCATCCTCGATCCAGCGGTTGAGCATCGAATAGGACGGCTGGTGGATCAGCAGCGGCACGCCCTCGCTCTTGAGGATGGCGTGGGCCTGGCGGGTCAGTTCCGGCGAGTAGGACGAGATCCCGACGTACAGCGCCTTGCCCTGGCGGTGCAGTTGGGCCAGGGCGCCCATGGTCTCCTCCAGCGGCGTCGTGGGGTCGACGCGGTGCGAGTAGAAGATGTCGACATAGTCGACGCCCATCCGCTTGAGGCTCTGGTCGCAGCTGGCGATCAGGTACTTCCGCGACCCCCCGACACCGCCGTAGGGGCCCGGCCACATGTCCCAGCCAGCCTTGGTCGAGATCACCAGCTCGTCGCGATGGGCCTTGAAGTCGGTGGCCAGGACCTTGCCGAAGTTCTCCTCGGCCGAGCCGTAGGGCGGGCCGTAGTTGTTGGCGAGGTCGAAGTGGGTGACGCCCAGGTCGAAGGCCCGGCGCAGGATGGCGCGGCCGGTCTCGAACACGTCGGCCCCGCCGAAGTTCTGCCACAGGCCCAGCGAGATCGCCGGCAAGTCCAGGCCGCTGCGACCGGTGCGGCGGTAGGGCATGGACGCGTAGCGGTCGGCGGCGGCGACGTAGGGGGTCTGCATGGGGTCCTCTCGAACATGTCATCCCGGCCGCAGCGTAGCGGAGAGCCGGGACCGCGGCAGGCGCGGCGTTTCTTGCGGTCCCGGATCGGCGCGCTGCGCGCTTGTCCGGGATGACAGTTTTAACGTCCTTAAGCCTCGCGGCGGGCCGCTTCGCTTTCGGTCGACGGCGAGGCGGCGCGGATCAGCTCCAGCACGTCGACGATGATCTCGCGCATGGCCGCCGAGGCCTTGTCGGCGTCGCGGGCGATGATCGCCTCGGCCACGTCCTCGTGCGAGGGGATCGAGGCGGTGCGGCCCTTGATGCGGTTGGTGAAGCGGATCGAGATGCGCAGGGCGGTGTTCACCAACTCGTGCAGCTCGCGATAGAATGGGTTCTTGGTCGCGCTGAGGATGGCGATGTGGAAGGCGATGTCGGCCGACAGCGGGTCATCCTCGCCCTCGGCGGCGGACTTCATGCGGCGCAGGCCCTTGCGGATCTCTTCCAGCCCCGCCTCGTCGGCGTTGCGGGCGGCCAGGGCGGCGGCGGCCGGCTCGATGCCCAGCCGCATCTCGGTGAAGTCGGCCAGCAGGCGCAGGCTGAACTTGCGCTCCAGCAGCCAGCGCAGCACGTCGGGGTCGAGCATGTTCCACTCGGCCTCGGGCTCGACCACGGTGCCGTGGCGCGGGCGGGCGCTGAGCAGGCCCTTGGCGGTCAGCATCTTGACCGCCTCGCGGGTCACCGTGCGGCTGGCGCCGAACTGTTTGGACAACTCGCCCTCGGTCGGGAAGCCCACCTCGACGTACTCGCCGGTCACGATGGCCTGACCAAGTTGCTCGACCAGACCGTAGGTCAAACTCAGGCCGGGCTGGGTGCGCATCGGCTACTCTTCTTTCCTGCGACGGTGAAACAAACGGTTTCGCCGCTCTGTACCTTGGTTTGCGCCGTTCGCGAACGCGGCGGTTGCGGCTGAATACAGCCTCGCGGCGCGGTTTCGGCAAGGGTGTTCAGACATGTGGTCTGACCAAAACGGAAAAATGGGCGACTCGGACGCCGCCCATCCTTGCTCACCACCAGGTGGCGTAGAGCGCGATCAGGATCAGGATGACCCCGACACCCGCGATATTGAAGCCGGTCGAGGTCTTGTAGCTGACCCCTTCCAGCGTCACGACGCTGACGACCTTCTTCTGCGGCGCGACCAGCGAGACCAGCACGGCCCCGGCCAACGACAGCAGGAAGACCACGCCCACGCGGTTCATGAACGGCATGGTGTAGATCGCCTGCTCCTGCAGGTACCAGAACAGCGCCGACAGGACGGCCGAGCCGATGGCGGCGGTCAGGGCGCCGGCGGTGGTCGCCTTCTTCCAGAACATGCCCAGGATGAAGATCACCACGATGCCCGGCGTGAAGAAGCCGGTGAACTCCTGGATGAACTGGAACGCCTGCTCGGCCCCGCCCAGCAGCGGCTTGGCGGTCAAGATGCCGATGATCACCGCGACGATCGCGGTGATGCGCCCGACGGTGACCAGCTGGCGCTCGCTCTGGCCCGGGCGGGCCTTGGCGTAGACGTCGAGGGTGAAGATGGTGGCGATCGAGTTGATCTTGGCCGCCAGCGAGGCGACGATCGCCGCCACCAGGGCCGCGAACACCAGGCCCAGCAGGCCGGGCGGCAGCAGCTTCATCATCTCCGGATAGGCCTGGTCGGGCTTGATGCCTTGCGGCGCCAAAACGAGGGCGGCGATGCCCGGCAACACCACGATCACCGGCATCAGCAGCTTCAGATAGGCCGCCATGGCGATGCCCTTCTGGGCTTCCTTCAGGTCCTTGGCGCCGAGCGCGCGCTGGATGATGTACTGGTTGAAGCCCCAGTAGCTGATGTTCATGATCCACAGGCCGCCGACCAGCACCGCGATCCCGGGCAGGTCCTTGTAGTGCGGGTTGTCCTTCGACAGGATCATGTCGAACTTCTCGGGGAACTGGGTGGTCAGCTGGTGGAAGCCGGCCAGCACGTCGCCGCCGCCGATCTTGCCCAGCGACAGCCAGGCGATGATCAGGCCGCCGGTGACCAGCAAGGCCACCTGGACAATGTCGGTCAGGGCCACGGCCTTCAGCCCGCCCCAGATCTGATAGGCCAGGGCGAAGGCGCCGATGGCGGCCAGGGCCCACATCTGGTCCAGGCCCGTGACGGTGTGGATGGCGATCGAGCCCAGCCACAGGATCGAGGTCAGGTTGACGAAGACGTAGAGGCCCAGCCAGAACACGGCCATCAGGGTCCGCACGCTGGGCCCGTACCGCTGCTCCAGGAACTGCGGCATGGTGTAGACGCCGTTCTTCAGGAACACCGGCAGGAAGTACTTGCCGACGATCAGCAGGGTCAGGGCCGCCATCCATTCGTAGGACGCGATGGCCAGGCCGATGGCGTAGCCCGAGCCGCTCATGCCGATGATCTGCTCGGCCGAGATGTTGGCGGCGATCAGCGAGGCGCCGATCGCCCACCAGGGCAGGGCCTTGCCGGCCAGGAAGTAGTCGGTCGAGTCCTTCTCGTGACCGCCCTTGTCGCGCGACACCCACTGGGCGAGGCCGAAGATGGCGACCGCGTAGACCGCGAGCACCGCGATATCGATGGCTGCTAGGTTCATGTTCCTCCCCCTTTGTGGGCTTTTATCGTTAGCGGCCGGTCAGGCCGGCTAGCCGGCGTTCCAGGCCGCGACCAGGGCGGCGGCGCGCTGGCCGACCTCCTGGGCGGTATAGCCCGGACGGTAGAGCTCGCCGCCGACGCCGATGCCGGCGGCGCCGGCCGCGCGCCACGGTTCGAGATTGGCCGCGCCCACGCCGCCGACGGCGTAGACCAGGATGTGGTTGGGCAGCACGTCCTTGACGGCCTTGATGTGACCCGGGCCGAACGAGCCGGCCGGATACAGCTTCAGCGCCTTGGCCCCGGCCTTGACGGCGGCGAAGGCCTCCGAGGGCGTGGCGAAGCCGGGCATGACGGTCAGGCCCAGCGCCACGGCGTGGGCGATGACCTCGGGATCGGTGTTGGGCGTGACGATCAGCTTGCCGCCGGCCGCGGCGACGTCGTCGACAGCCTGGGGCGTCAGCACCGTGCCGGCTCCGCACAGGGCCTTGTCGCCGAAGGCCTCGCACAGGCGCTGGATGCTCTCCAGCGGGTAGGGCGAGTTCAGCGGCACCTCGATCGCCTGGATCCCGGCGCCGACCAGGGCGGCGGCGATGTCGACCACCTCGTCCGGCTTCACGCCGCGCAGGATGGCCACGATGGGGGGCGGGGCGGCGTCGGTCATAAGCGTCACTTCTGTTGAGATCTGGAAATCGCCGACAGCCCGGCGAGCACGGCCGCGTCGCCACCGACAGTGTTCGTCGCGACGCCGACCTTGGCCAGGGCGTGGGCATAGAGGTCACTGAGGGCGCCGGCGCCGATTACGGTCACGGCGTCCATGGGGCCGAACCAGTCGCGGGCGGCGGCGACGTCCGCGCCGATCAGCAGGCCCGAGAGAAATCCCATCGCGTCGGCCGAGGACATGTCCTCGAGCAGCTGGCGCGCGCGCGTCTCGAACATCAGGTGAGTCAGGCGTTGGGCGCCATGTTCGGCGATCCGCGCCAGACCTTCCGCGAAGCCCTCGGCCGAGCCGTCGGCCTGGGATCCGCCGCCGGCGGCCAGGGTCGAATGCTGTTTCAGCAGGGCGAAGGTCTCGCCGACCGGGGCGGTGACGAAGCTCATGATCTTGCCGTCCTCGACCACGGTCCACTTGTTGTGGGTGCCGGGCAGGACGAGCAGGTGGCGGCCGGTCCGCAAGGCCTCGTCCAGGGCCAGGGCCCCGAACACCTGGGTCTCCTCGCCGCGCATCACGTCGGGACCGCCCAGCGGGTTCGCGCAGGACAGGCCCGGGACGATCGTCACCGGCAGGCCGGCGGCCTCGATGCGGATGGTCTTGTCGGCCACTGCGACCGGGTCGGCCGGGCAGGCGGCATAGGGCGCTTCCACCCAGCCGATGCGCGAGCCGACCATGCCGCACAGCAGGGCTCCGGTCGGGCCGGCCTCGCGCCAGTCGCCGACCAGGTCCAGGAAGGTCTTTTCCGGCGTGTCGGTCAGGGCCGAGACCCCGGGGCCGTCGCGGCGATGGATCACGCTCTTGCCCTGGCGCAGCCAGAGCCTCAGGCGGGAGGTGCCCCAGTCGCCGACGATCACGACGTCCTGGTCCATCAGTGGCTCTCGCGGGTCACGACCGAGCCCGAGGCCCCGACCAGGAAGTCGAGGTCAGCGCCCTGGTCGGCCTGCAGCACGTGGTCGACATAGAGCTTGGCGTAGCCGCGCGTGTATTTCGGGGCCGGCCGGTCGGCGCGCCAGGCGGCCAGGCGGCTTTCCAGCTCGCCCTCGCTGATCGCCAGGTTGAGCACACGGCTGGGGCCGTCGAACACGATCTCGTCGCCGTCGCGGACCACGGCCAGCGGGCCGCCGGCGTCCGACTCGGGCGAGACGTGCAGGATCACCGCGCCATAGGCGGTGCCGCTCATCCGGGCGTCGCTGATGCGCAGCATGTCCTTGACGCCCTTTTCCAGCAGCTTGCGAGGCAGCGGCATGTTGCCGACCTCGGGCATGCCCGGATAGCCCTTGGGACCACAGCCCTTCAAGACCAGGATCGAGGTCTCGTCGACATCCAGGTCCGGGTCGTCGATGCGGGCGCGGAAGTCTTCGATGGTCTCGAACACCACGGCCTTGCCGCGATGGCTGAGCAGTTCGGGTGACGCGGCGCTGGGCTTCATCACCGCCCCGCCGGGGGCCAGGTTGCCGCGCAGCACCCAGATGCCGCTGTCGGGCTTCACCGGCGCGTCCATCGTGCGGATGACCTCGGCGTTGAACACCTCGGCGCTCTCGTACTGGGCGCCGATCCGGTGGCCGGCGACGGTCGGGGCCTCGGGGTCGAGCACCGCTTCCAGCTGTTTCATCACCGCCGGCAGGCCGCCGGCGTAGTGCAGGTCTTCCATCAGGAACCGGCCCGACGGCTGCAGGTCGACCAGCAGCGGCACGTGGCGCGACAGGTGGTCGAAGTCTTCGAGGTCCAGCTTGACGCCCAGGCGGCCGGCCAGGGCCAGCAGGTGGACGACGGCGTTGGTCGAGCCGCCGATCGCGGCGTGGACGCGCAGGCCGTTCTCGAACGCCGCGCGGGTGGCGACCTGAGATAGCGTCCGGCCCTGCTTGACCATGTCCACGATCACGCGGCCGGTCTCGTGCGACATCGCCCGGCGACGGGCGTCCACGGCGGGGATGGTGGCGTTGTAGGGCAGGGACAGGCCCATCGCCTCGACGATGGCGGCCATGGTCGAGGCCGTGCCCATGGTCATGCAGGTGCCCGGCGAGCGGCTCATGCCGCTCTCGGCCGACATGAAGTCGGCCAGCGACATCTCACCGGCCCGGACGGCCTCCGAGAACTTCCAGACGTCGGTGCCCGAGCCGATGTCCTTGCCGCGGAACTTGCCGTTCAGCATCGGACCCGAGGAGACGACGATGGTGGGCAGGTCGACGCTGGCCGCGCCCATCAGCTGGCCCGGCGTGGTCTTGTCGCAGCCGCCCAGCAGCACGACGCCGTCGATCGGATTGCCGCGGATCGACTCCTCGACGTCCATCGACAGCAGGTTGCGGAACAGCATCGCCGTCGGCCGCATCTGGGTCTCGCCCAGCGACATGGCGGGGAACTCCAGCGGCAGGCCGCCGGCCTCCCAGACGCCGCGCTTCACGTGCTCGGCGATCTCGCGCAGGCCGGCGTTGCAAGGGGTGATTTCCGACCACGTGTTGCAGATGCCGATCACCGGGCGGCCGTCGAAGACGTCGTCGGGAAGCCCCTGGCTCTTCATCCAACTGCGATGGATGAACCCGTCCCGATCCAGCTTGCCGTAAGTGCCGCCGCTGCGCAGGCGCTTGCCCGCGTTCCCGTCGCTCATAATCCGTCCCTAACGCCGGCCGCAGGGACCGATCCGCATCGTGTTAGTCGCCATTTATAATATAATAATGATCGACGCAATGTCGGGGGAAAGATGGAAGCGCTTCCGGTTTTCCCAAGCGTGAAACCGCCAATTTGCAACCGTAGCTTAGGGGTGTGGCGGAAAAATCGCGTTTCGCCGGTGAAATGATAGCGCTATCAATTTCGCCTTGAAGGTCGCAATTATACGATTATAGCTACCGATATGGAGCACGCGGCGCCAGCCGCCGCACGTCACCGGACGCCCTAGAACGGACCGGGACGGCTCTCAAACAGGGGGAAGGGAACCGGCCATGCAGCGCCTCAATTCGTCTCATCGCAAATTCATGCTCGCTGGCGCTTCGGCGCTCGTGCTCTGCGCTGCCGCGCCGGCCATGGCGCAGGCGCAGACCCAGACCGCGCCGAAGGAGAACGACGTCGTCGAAGAGGTGGTGGTCACCGGCCAGCGCGCCGCGATCCAGTCGGCCCAGAAGCTCAAGCAGAACGCAGAGCAGCTGGTCGACTCGATCACCGCCACCGATATCGGCGCCCTGCCGGACCGTAGCGTCACCGAGGCCCTGCAGCGCGTCTCGGGCGTCACCATCGGCCGCACGTCGGACGGCCGCGACGCTGACCGGATTTCCGTCGAGGRCAGCGGCGTGCAGGTTCGCGGCCTCAGCTGGGTCCGCGGCGAACTGAACGGCCGCGACAGCTTCTCGGCCAAGGCCGGCCGCACCCTGAGCTTCGAAGACGTGCCGCCTGAGCTGATGTTCGGCGTCGACGTCTACAAGAACCCGTCCGCCGACATCATCGAAGGCGGCGTGGGCGGCACCGTCAACCTGCGCACCCGCATGCCCTTCGATTCCAAGAAGCGCATCGTGGCCTATTCGCTCGACGCCAGCTGGGGCGACCTGGCCAAGGAATGGCAGCCGAGCGGCTCAATCCTCTACAGCGACCGCTGGGACACCAAGTTCGGCGAGCTGGGCTTCCTGATCGACCTGTCCGACTCGAAGCTGAGCAGCCGCACCGACACCATGTCGGTCGATCCGTACAACGTCCGCACCAACCTGGTTCCGGGCAAGACGGTGTATGTCCCCGGCGGTTATGGCTATCGCAGCCTGGACTTCGAGCGCGAGCGCAAGGGCATCGACGCCGCCCTGCAATGGCGCCCCAACGAGCAGTGGGAGGCCACCCTGCACTTCCTGCGCTCGTCGGCTTCGCAGGCCTCGACCGAGCGCGCCAACGGCTTTAATCCCGGCACGAACAATGGCCCGATGGCTGGGACCAGCTTCACCTATAATGATACCGGCCACTTCGTGAAGGGCACGATGGCCGACTCGACCGGCGGCACGAGCCTGGGTTCGTCGCTGATCGACACCCGCTTCGCCGATCGCAGCTCGGTGACCTCGGACTACTCGCTGAACGTGAAGTACAATCCGAACGACAAGTGGTCGTTCACCGGCGACATCCAGTACATCTACGCCAAGACCAAGACGGTCGATAACACCGCGTTCAACGCCCTGAACGGCTCGACCCTGCCGGCCACCCTGGACCTGACCGGCGATCTGCCCAAGATCACGGCCAACAACGATAAGGCCTTCCTGGCCAACCCCGCCAACTACTACCTGCAGGCGGCGATGGATCACCACGATCGCAACGACGCCGCCGAGTGGGCCGAGCGCTTCGACGGCAACTATGACTTCGACGAAGGCAGCTGGCTGAAGTCGTTCCGCTTCGGCGTCCGCCACACCTTCCGTCAAGCGACCACCCGCGAGACCGCCTACCGCTGGGACTCGGTGGCGCCCAGCTGGTCGGCGACGGGTCCGATCACCGCGCTGAAAGAATACCAGGGCAATTACGGGGTCTTCGCCTTCGACAACTATTTCCGCGGCAAGACCACGCTGCCGGCGGCCTTCGTGATGCCGAGCGCGGCGTTCGTGAACAACTACGGCGCCAACTCGGTCGTGCTGGGACAGATCGCGGCGGCGAACGGCGGCGGCTGGCGTCCCTTCAACGGCGACTTCGAGGACCAGTCGCAGTTCGGCGGCAAGGGCAGCACCAACCACCAGAAGGAAGAGACGCTGGCGGCCTACGGCCTGCTGCGCTTCGGCCACGATGTCTCGCTGTGGGGCGACGAGCGCGAGATCGACGGCAACATCGGCCTGCGCGTCGTCAAGACCGAGAGCAAGAGCCAAGGCCTCCAGGTCTTCACGGCGAACAACGGCAGCACCAGCTCCGACCTCCCGGCCGCCGACCGGGCGTTCGCGAACGGCGCCAAGAGCCCCTTCAACGGCGGTCGCGACTATGTGAGCGTCCTGCCCAGCCTCAATGTACGCCTGAAGATCACCCCGGACATGTTTGTCCGCTTCGCGACGGCCAAGTCCATCGTCCGTCCGGACTTCCAGCAGCTGCAGCCGAACTACACGATCAGCGCCACCAACGGCTATATCACCGGCGGCGTCTGCTCGAGCAGCATCCCTAGCGGTCTCCAGGCCAACTGCGTCTATCGGTACGCGGCCAACGCCGGTAACCCGGACCTGAAGCCGATCCGCTCGACCCAGTACGACCTGACGTACGAGTGGTACTTCAATCCGACCGGCAGCGTGACAGCGACGGTGTTCTATAAGGACATCTACAACTTCATCGCCAACAGCCCGACCAACCTCAGCTTCACCAACAACGGCGTGACCCGCACGGCCTTGGTGACTCAGCCGTACAATGCCGGCCACGGCAAGGTTAAGGGCTTCGAAGTCGCCTACCAGCAGTACTATGACTTCCTGCCCGGCGCGCTGCGCGGCTTGGGCCTGCAGGCCAACTTCACCTATATCGACAGCAAGGGCACGCAGAACGGGTCGGCCAACCCCTACGACAACACGCAGATCACCAACAGCGCCGCTGTGGACCTGCCGCTCGAGGGCATGTCGAAGACCAGCTACAACATCGCGGCGCTATATGATCTGGGCAAGGTCTCGGCGCGGCTGGCCTACAACTGGCGTGAGCGCTACCTGCTGACCACCACGGCCGCGAACATCAACATCCCGGCCTGGTACGACGACTACGGTCAGCTGGACGGCTCGGTGTTCTATACCATCAACGACTCGCTGAAGATCGGCTTCCAGGCGGCGAACCTCGGCAACAGCAAGACCAAGATCCTGGTCAGCTATCCGGGGCGGCCCGAAGAGGGTCTGACGGCCCACAACTGGGTCACGGCGGATCGTCGCTACTCGATCGTCCTCCGCGGGACCTTCTAGGCGGCGACCTTAGACACCCCTACACCTGTCATCCCGGCCAGGCGCGCCGCGCGTTGGGCCGGGATGACAGCGCTTCACACTCCGACGAGACGCCCATGGCCGCCCAACCCTATCGCAAGTTCGTGGTGGTCGGCGGCGGCACGGCCGGCTGGATCGCCGCGGCGACCCTGATCCAGGCCCTGAAGGGCCGCGTCGCCGAGATCGAGCTGGTCGAGTCCGAGGAGATCGGCACGGTCGGCGTCGGCGAGGCGACCATCCCGCCGATCCAGTTCCTAAACCAGGTGCTGGGCATCGACGAGTTCGACTTCATCAGGAAGACCCAGGCGACCTTCAAGCTGGGCATCCAGTTTCGCGACTGGGGCAAGCTGGGCGACCAGTACTTTCACCCGTTCGGCGCCTATGGCGAGGCCTTCGAGGGTGTCGGCTTCCATCACTACTGGCTGCGGCTGCGCGCCCAGGGCGAGGGCGGATCGCTGGACGACTACGCCATGGCCACCGTAGCCGCGCGACTGGGCAAGTTCGCCGTGCCGCCCAAGGAGCTGCCGCCGGGCGTGCCGGGCATGGGCTACGCCTACCACTTCGACGCCGGGCTCTACGCCAAGTACCTGCGGGCCTATGCCGAGGCGCGGGGCGTCAAACGCACCGAGGGCAAGATCGCCAAGGTCGAGCTGCGTCCGGAAGACGGCTTCGTCTCGGGCCTGACCCTGGCCGACGGCCGGCGGGTCGAGGGCGACTTCTTCGTCGACTGCTCGGGCTTCCGCGGCCTGCTGATCGAGCAGGCCCTGGAGGCCGGGTTCGAGGACTGGTCCCACTGGCTGCCCTGCGACCGGGCCCTGGCCGTGCCGTGCGAGAGCGTCTCGCCGATGACGCCCTATACGCGGGCGACGGCGCGGGCCGCCGGCTGGCAGTGGCGCATCCCGCTGCAGCACCGGATCGGCAACGGTCACGTCTATTGCAGCAGCTTCATCAGCGACGATGAGGCCGCCAAGGTGCTGATGGAAAGCCTGGATGGCAAGCCGCAGGCCGACCCGCGTCCGCTGCGCTTCACCGCCGGCCGCCGCAAGAAAAGCTGGAGCAAGAACGTCGTCGCCCTGGGCCTGGCCGGCGGGTTCATGGAGCCCCTGGAATCGACCAGCATCCACCTGGTGCAATCCGGCGCGATGCGGCTGCTGTCGCTGCTGCCGCTGGGCGGCCACGACCCGGCGGCCGAGCTGGAATACAACCGCCTCACCCAGATCGAATACGAGCAGATCCGGGACTTCATCATCCTGCACTATCACGCCACCGAACGGACCGACTCGCCGCTGTGGAACCACTGCCGGACGATGACCATCCCCGACAGCCTGGGTCACAAGATCGAGCTGTTCCGCAACCGCGCCAAGATCGCGCGCTTCGACGACCAGCTGTTCGCCGAGCCCAGCTGGCTGGCGGTGTTCCTGGGCCAGGGGATCGCGCCGCGCGACTACGACCACCTGGCCGATGTGCCGGCCTATGCGGACGTGGCCAACCGGCTGCACGGCATGGGTCGGAAAATCGCCGGCATCGCCTCGGGCCTGCCCAGCCATGACGCCTTCATCGCCGCCACCTGCAAGGCCGATCCGCTGGCCTCCTAGGACCGTCCGAGCGCAAATGACAACGCTATCAAATCCGCTTGCTGGTCTGAATAATGTGATTATACTCAGACAAGCTCAGCCGGGCCGGGGCCATTACCGGATCGGCGGCATGGAGCGGGTCTCATCGCCCTTTCCGTGCTTCGCGCGGCAACCTCTCCCCGAGGCCGCGCGGCGTCTTTTCCCGCGCATCGTCACCTGCGGCGGTGCGCGGATTTTTTTGACCGATGAGAACCGTGGCTCTGGACCTGTCAACGCCGCTCTGCGGGGCAATAGTCCGACAAATAAAACTGGTAGCGCTACCACAATAGCGCTCGATAGACGGGAGGAGGCGGAACGGTGATTTCACGCTTCACTATGGCTTTGGGGGCGGCCCTCGGGGCGGCCTCGATTCTCGCCACTGGCTTGGCGACGAGCGCCGCCGCGGCCGATCGCGAAACGCCGCGCCTGGTCGCCAAGGATGGTCGCCACGCCTTGATGGTCGACGGCGCGCCCTGGCTGATGCTGGGCGCCCAGGTCAACAATTCCAGCGGCTGGCCTTCGCAGATGCCCAAGGTCTGGCCGGCGATCGAGAAGATGGCCGCCAACACCGTCCAGGTCCCGATCGCCTGGGAGCAGATCGAGCCGGTCGAGGGCAAGTTCGACTTCTCGTACCTCGACCTGCTGCTGAACCAGGCCCGCGAGCACAAGGTGCGACTGGTTTTGCTGTGGTTCGGCACCTGGAAGAACTCCTCGCCGTCCTACGCCCCCGAATGGGTCAAGCTGGACGACAAGCGCTTCCCGCGCCTGAAGAAGGAAACTGGCGAGCGCTCGTATTCGATGTCGCCGCTGGCCCAGTCGACGCTGGACGCCGACCGCAAGGCCTTCGTGGCCCTGATGACCCACCTGAAGGCCAAGGACGCGGCCGACCGGACCGTGATCATGGTCCAGGTCGAGAACGAGACCGGCACCTACGGCACCGTCCGCGACTTCGGTCCCGCCGCCCAGAAGCTGTTCGACGGTCCCGCGCCGGCGACCCTGGTCAAGGCCGTGGGCGCCAAGCCCGGGACCTGGGCCCAGGCGTTCGGCAAGGATGCCGACGAATACTTCCACGCCTGGTACATCGGCCGCTTCGTCGACCAGGTCGCCGCGGCCGGCAAGGCGGTCTATCCGCTGCCCATGTACGTCAACGCCGCCCTGCGCGATCCGATCAAGCCGGGTGAGCCCAAGAGCTATTCGGCCGGCGGCCCGACCGACAACGTGCTGGACGTCTGGAAGGCCGCCGCGCCTTCGATCGACCTGATCGCGCCCGACATCTACATGAAGGAGTCGGTCAAGTATTCGGCGGCCCTGAACCACTACAAGCGGCCCGACAACGCCCTGCTGGTGGCCGAGACCGGCAACGACCAGGTCTATGCCCGCTACGTGTTCGAGGCCCTGGGCAAGCAGGCCATCGGCTTCTCGCCGTTCGGCATGGACTATACCGGCTACGCCAACTTCCCGCTGGGCGCGGCCAAGCTGGACGAGACGACGGTCGAGGCCTTCGCCGCCAACTACCGCCTGCTGGGCGGCATGGCCCGCGAGTGGGCCAAGCTGTCGTTCGAGGGCAAGGTGTTCGGCGGCGCCGAGCCCGACGACCGCGCGCCCCAGTCCGCGACCCTGGGCGCCTGGACCGTGACCCTGCGTTACGGCAAGTGGCAGTTCGGGGCCTCGGACTGGGCCTGGCTGAAGGACCGCCCGCCCGGCCCGCAAGGTCCCGACGGCGGCGGTGTCGTCGCCCAGCTGTCCCCCGACGAGTTCCTGGTCACCGGCCGCAACGTCCGCATCGAATTTGGCCGCGCCGCTTCCGACTCTAAGGAAAAGGGGGACGGCAAGGCGATGATACTGGCCCGGGTCGAGGAAGGTCACTTCGAGAACGGCCAATGGGTCTTCGAGCGTCTTTGGAACGGCGACCAGACCGACTACGGCCTCAACTTCACCGGCGGCTCGCAGATCCTGCGGGTCAAGCTCGCCACCTACTGACGGAAGCTCGCCAATGCGTATTCTCGCCCTCTCCGCTTTCAGCCTCGCCCTGCTGGCTTCCACCTCGGCCCTTGCCCTCGACGGCGGCTTCGAGAAGACCGCCGACGGCGTGGTCGTCACCCCGGCCTCGGGCCCGGCTAAGAAGATCCGCCTGCAGGTGATGAACGACCGGACGATCCACGTCACGGCCTCGCCCACCGATGCGATCGACGTTCCGCCCAGCCTGCAGGTCGTCGCCCCGCCGAAGACCTCCGGCTTCACCGTCGAACAGACGGCCGGCAAGGTGGTGCTGAAGGCCGGCAAGGCCACGGCGGAAGTCGCCCTGGCCACCGGCGCGGTGTCGTTCAAGGACGCGGCCGGCAAGACCGTCCTGGCCGAGCAGGGCCGCCAAGCCTTCAAGCCCCTGACCATCGACGGCAAGGGCTTCTACGCCGTCAGCCAGCGATTCAATCCGTCTACGGATGAAGCCTTCTACGGCCTGGGCCAGCACCAGAACGGCCAGATGAACTACAACGGCCAGGACGTCGAGCTGGCCCAGTACAATCGCGACATCGCCGTCCCGTTCGTGCTGTCGACCCGCAACTACGGCCTGCTGTGGGACAACAACGGCATCACCCGCTTCGGCGACCCTACGCCCTACGCCCTGGCCTCGCGCGACTTGAAGATCTTCGACGCGGCCGGCAAGGCCGGCGGCTTCACGGCCAAGTACTACCTCAAGGGCGAGCTGAAGCTGACCCGCACCGAGGCGGACATCGACTACCAGTACCTGGACGATCTGCCCAAGTGGCCGGCCGAGCTGACCGGCGCCGACAAGAAGCCGGTCAAGGGCGCGACCGTGGTCTGGGAAGGCTTCGTCGAGCCCAAGACCAGCGGCGTCCAGAAGTTCAAGCTGTACTCGTCCAGCTATGCCAAGCTCTATGTCGACGGCCAGCTGAAGATCGACCGCTGGCGGCAGAACTGGAACCCGTGGTTCCACAACTTCACCGCCCCGATGAAGGCCGGGACCCGGCACAAGGTCCGCGTCGAGTGGGATCCTAACGACGGCTACGTCGCCCTGCTGCACAACGACCCGATCGCGGCCGCGCAGCAGAAGTCGCTGACCCTGACCTCGGACGTGGCCCACGCCATCGACTACTATTTCGTCTCCGGCGACAATCTCGACCAGGTGGTCAGCGGCTATCGCGAGCTGACCGGCAAGGCCGAGGCGATGCCGCGCTGGGCCTATGGCTTCTGGCAGAGCCGCCAGCGCTACGAGACCCAGGACCAGATCGTCGGGGTGCTGAAGGAGTATCGCGACCGCAAGCTGCCGATCGACAACGTGGTGATGGATTGGCGCTACTGGAAAGACGACAGCTGGGGCAGCCACAAGTTCGACGAGACCCGCTTCCCCGACCCGAAGAAGATGCTGGACGACGTCCACGGGATGAACGCCCACTTCATGATCTCGATCTGGCCGAAGTTCTACCCGACGACCCAACACTTCAAGGAGCTCGACGCCAAGGGCTTCATGTACAAGCGCAATATCGAGCAAGGCGCGCTGGACTGGGTCGGCCCCGGCTATCTGAACTCGTTCTATGACCCCTATACTAAGGAGGCGCGCGACATCTACTGGCGCCAGGTCAAGGACAGTCTGAAGGGCTTCGGCGTCGACGCCTGGTGGATGGACAGCGACGAGCCGGACATGCACTCCAACCTCGACATCCCCGAGCGCACCCTGCGCATGGGGCCGACGGCGATCGGTCCGGGCGCGGAGTTCTTCAATTCCTACCCGTTGATCCACACCACCGGGGTGTTCGAGGGCGAGCATCAGCTGAACCCGGACAAGCGCACCTTCATCCTGTCGCGCTCGGGCTTCGGCGGCATCCAGCGTAACGGCGTGGCGCTGTGGAGCGGCGACGTCGTGGCCCGTTGGGACGACCTGAAGGACCAGATCTCGGCCGGGGTGAACCTGTCGATGGCGGGCGTGCCCAACTGGACCACCGACATCGGCGGCTTCTCGGTCGAGGATCGCTACCTGAACAAGGAGGCGGCCCACTGGCCCGAATGGCAGGAGCTGAACCTGCGCTGGTTCCAGTTCGGGGCCTTCAGCCCGCTGTTCCGCAGCCACGGCGAGGAGCCCTTCCGCGAGATCTGGAATCTCGCCGACAAGGGGACCGAGGTCTATAACAGCCTCGCCTGGTACGATGAGCTCCGCTACCGGCTGATGCCCTACACCCTGACCCTGGCGGGCGAGACCTATCACCGCGACGGCAGCATCATGCGCGGCTTGGTCATGGACTTCCCGAACGACCTGAAGGCCCGGGACGTCAATGACGAGTACCTGTACGGCTCGGCCTTCCTGGTCGCCCCGGTGACCAGCTTCAAGGCCCGCTCGCGCGAGGTCTACCTGCCGGCCGGCGCGACCTGGTACGACTTCGAGACTGGCAAGGCCCATGCCGGCGGCCAGACCATCAAGGCCGAGGCCCCGCTGTCGCGGATGCCGCTGTTCGTGAAGGCCGGCGCGATCGTGCCGACCACCGACGTCCAGCAGTATGTTGGCGAAAAGCCCGACCTGCCGATCACGCTGGTGATCTACACGGGCAAGGACGGCAAGTACGAGCTGTACGAGGACGACGGCCTGTCGATGGCCTACAAGCGCGGGGCCTATAGCCGCATCCCGATCGCCTTCGACAACGCTACGGGTCGGGTCACGATCGGAGCGCGCTCGGGCAAGTTCGACGGCATGGTCGACAAGCGGACGTTCAAGATCCGCTTCATCGGCGCGGGCGCCAAGCCGACCGACTTCGACGCGGCGGCCGACGCGACCGTGGACTACGCCGGCGAGCCGGTGGTGGTGGTGAGGAAGAAGTCCTAACTGAAACTCCAAACACCGTGTCATCCCGGAAGCCTCGCAGAGGCTGTCCGGGACCCAGGGGCCGGCGCATCGCGGTTGCCCCTGGATCCCGGCCCTCCGCGCTCCGCGCTCCGGCCGGGATGACACGGTTTAGTTTGCTAGGGTGGTGTTGGCCGCCCTTAGTCCGCTTGCGCCCCGAACCGCCCGATCAAAAACCCCGTCGCCGGGCCCGGCGGCGTGTCCCCTCGGTAGATCGCGTGCAGCGGATAGCGCGCCTCGACCAGTTCGGGCATGTCCAGGCGCTTCAGGCGGCCCGCCGCCAGGTCCTCGCGGACCATGGGCTCGGGCATGTTGCCCCAACCCAGGCCCTCCTTCAGCAGGATGTGCTTGGCGCCCAGGTCGCCCAGCCGCCAAGTGTGGGCGCTGGCGACGGCGAAGTCGCGGCCCTCGGTCAGCTTGGAGCGGTCGGTCAGGACCAGCTGGGTGTGGCCGCGGCCCGCGCCCGGCGGGTTGGGACCCTGGGCCAGCGGATGGTTGGGCGCTGCCACGGGGATCAGCAGGGTCGAGCCGATGGCGATGGTGACCAGCTCGTCGCCGCCGTTGACCACGTCCAGCGGCCCGGCCACGCCCAGGGTGGCGCCGCGGTCCAGCACCATCTGGGTCACCGCGCCCAGGCCTTCGACATGCAGGCGCAGGGTGACGGTCGGGAAAGACTCGCGGAAGGCCCGCAAGGCGTCGACCACCCGGGCCGCGGGCAGCATGACGTCCAGCACCAGATGCACCTCGGCCTCCAGGCCCTGCAGCAGGCCCTTGGCCTTGGCCTTCAGGTTGGCGACGTCGCCGGCGATCACCCGGGCCTGGGCCAGCACCACCTTGCCGGCCTCGGTCAGGACCGGGGTCTTGGCCGCGGCGCGGTCGAACAGGGCCAGGCCCAACTGGGCCTCGAGATTGGCGATCGCGTAGCTGACCACCGAATTGGCCCGGTTCAGCCGCCGCGCGGCGGCCGCGAACCCGCCCGCCTCGACGATCGCGAGAAAGACGGTCAGCTGGTCCAGGGTCGGGGTTCCGGGTTCGCTCATCTCAGCTCGTCATCGTTCGAAATATCAGAACGTAATAGACGATTTTATTCGGATATCGCGCAAGCCAAA
Organism: Caulobacter sp. P4_E5; assembly: GCF_056401555.1. Lineage (NCBI taxonomy): Bacteria > Pseudomonadati > Pseudomonadota > Alphaproteobacteria > Caulobacterales > Caulobacteraceae > Caulobacter > Caulobacter sp. P4_E5. The sequence goes on along the minus strand of NZ_JBFUJD010000048.1, from coordinate 1,487 downwards.
CCGGCGCCAAAACCCTCCTCAACGACGGGGACGCGACGTCCTCGCCTTTGATCTCAAGGCAAGGAGGCCGTCATGGCCAAGGTTCTGGTTCTCTACTATTCGTCCTACGGCCACCTGGAGACGATGGCCAAGGCCATCGCGGAAGGCGCGCGGGAAGCCGGCGCGACCGTCGACATCAAGCGCGTTCCGGAAACCGTTCCGGAAGCCGTCGCCAAGGGCGCGCACTTCAAGCTCGACCAGGAAGCCCCGATCGCTTCGGTCGAGGATCTGGCCAATTACGACGCCATCGTCGTCGGCGCCCCGACCCGCTTTGGCCGCATGGCCTCGCAGATGGCCGCCTTCTTCGACGCCGCCGGCGGCCTGTGGGCGCGCGGCGCGCTGCACGGCAAGGTCGGCGGGGCCTTCACCTCGACCGCCACCCAGCACGGCGGCCAGGAGACCACCCTGTTCTCGATCATCACCAACCTGCTGCACTTCGGCACGACGATCGTGGGCCTGGACTATGGCCACGCCGGCCAGATGACTCTGGACGAGGTGACCGGCGGCAGCCCCTACGGCGCGACCACCATCGCCGGCGGCGACGGTTCGCGTCAGCCCAGCGAGAACGAACTGGTCGGCGCCCGCTACCAGGGCCGCAAGATCGCCGAGACCGCCATCAAGCTGCACGGTTGATCCAAGTCACAACGCTGTAGGCCGGCCGCTTCCCCGCGACCGGCCATCGAGAGGCCGGCCGGTTCCTTTCCCCTCCCGGGAGCCGGTCGGCCTTTTCTTCGTTGAGTTAGGAAAAGGAGTCTCTCGATGCGTCGTCGGTTCAGTTTCCTGTTCGAGCTCTGGAAGGCCCTGGTCTTCGTCATGACCCTGCGCGCGGTCGCCAAGCCCTATCGGTCGCGCCGCCTATATCTGGCCGGTCGCTGAGCGCTGGCTGTGCGTTCGGTCGGGTGCTTGAGCCCTTCCGCGCAAGGGTTTCGGCCCTGCCGCGCGAGCGTCGGCGCGCCGGAATCGCCTAGACTCTCCGCGGGTCAATCGCGCTGAATCAAGTGAGTCTGCGCGGGCAAAGAGTTGCAGATTAGTTGTGCCATTTTGAGACAATGACGACTCTTTGTCAGGTCGAATTTGTGCTTTCTGCTCATTTGATCATTAACAAAATAGTTCCTTATCTTAAGCATGCGGCATTATTTCCTCAACGAAGTAGAAAGCTAAAGCTTGGATACTGGCTGTGGGTAAAATGCCCACCGGCCGTCAAAACGACGCCGGAACACCTCGAATAGGAGTTGTTTCGTTATGGCGCTGAACAGCATCAACACGAACGCTGGGGCCCTGATCGCCCTGCAGAACCTGAACTCGACGAACGCCGAACTGCAGACCGTCCAACAACGCATCAATACCGGCAAGAAGGTCGGTAGCGCCAAGGACAACGGCGCCATCTGGGCGATGTCCAAGAACCAGACCGCCACCGCCAACAGCATGAACGCCGTGAAGGACTCGCT
>NZ_JBFUJD010000047.1:0-40771 GCF_056401555.1 Caulobacter sp. P4_E5 | reverse complement strand
GGCCGTGGGCGCGAACACTCAAACCGCTCAGGCTGAATCTGGGCCCCGGCCTTCGCCGGGGAGGTCGGGATTTAGGGAGCTTGGAGCATGAACGACTGGCTCCAAGTCACGCCCGGCGCCGCCCCACTGATCATCTCCCTCCCCCACACCGGCACGAACATCCCCGCCGACCTCGAACCTCGCCTCACCTCCCGCTGGCTCGCCCGCAAGGACGCCGACTGGTGGGTCGACCGGCTGTACGCCTTCGCCGGGGAGGTCGGGGGAAAAAGGGCCATCACGCCACCCCCGGCAGTTCACCCGCCGCCGCGATCACCGCGCCGCTCCGCACCAGAGCGCTGGCCGCCTCCAGGTCCGGATGGAAGTGCCGATCGTCCGTCAGGTGCGGCACCTTGCTCCGCGTCAACTTCCGCACGGCCTCCAGCACCGCGCTCGACCGCAGCGGAGCGTGGAAATCACACCCTTGCGCCGCCGCCAGCAGCTCGATGCCCACCACCGCCGTGGCGCTCTCGACCATGCCCATCAGCCGCCGGGCGCCGTGGGCGGCCATCGAGACGTGGTCCTCCTGGTTGGCCGAGGTCGGGATCGAGTCGACGCTGGCCGGATAGGCCTTCTGCTTGTTCTCCGAGACCAGGGCGGCGGCGGTGACCTGGGGGATCATGAAGCCGGAATTCAGCCCCGGCCTCGGCGTCAGGAAGGCGGGCAGGCCGGACAGCACCGGGTCGACCAGCATGGCGATGCGGCGCTCGGCGATCGAGCCGATCTCGCAGACGGCGAGAGCGATCATGTCGGCGGCGAAGGCCACCGGTTCGGCGTGGAAGTTGCCGCCGGACAGCGCCTCGTCGGTCTCAGGAAAGATCAGCGGATTGTCCGAGACGCCGTTGGCCTCGGTCCCCAGCGTGGTCGCCGCTTGGCGCAGCACGTCCAGCGCCGCGCCCATCACCTGCGGCTGGCAGCGCAGGCAGTAGGGGTCCTGGACCCGCTCGTCCTCCTTCAGGTGCGAGGCGCGGATCTCCGAGGCCGCCATCAGGTCGCGCAGGGCGGCGGCGGTCTCGATCTGGCCGGCGTGGCGGCGCAGGGCGTGGATGCGTGGGTCGAACGGCGTGTCCGAGCCCTTGGCGGCTTCCGTCGACAGGGCGCCGGTGACCAGGGCCGACTGAAACAGCAGCTCGGCCTCGAACAGGCCGGCCAGGGCGTTGGCGGTCGAGAACTGGGTGCCGTTCAGCAGGGCCAAGCCTTCCTTCGGGCCCAAGGTCAGGGGCGAGAGACCCGCCTGCTTCAGGGCCTCAGTCGCCGGCAGACGCTGGTCGCCGACGAAGATCTCGCCGACCCCGATCATGGTCGCGGCCATGTGAGCCAGCGGCGCCAGGTCCCCGGAGGCGCCGACCGAGCCCTGGCACGGGACGACCGGCGTCAGGCCCTGGACCAGCATGGCCTCCAGCAGGCGCACCGTCTCGACCCGCACGCCCGACGCGCCTTGAGCCAGGCTAGCCAGCTTCAGGGCCAGCATCAGGCGGATGACCGGCACGGGCGAAGGCTCGCCGACGCCGGCCGCGTGCGACAGGACGATGTTGCGCTGCAGGGTCTCCAGGTCGGCGTCGCCAATGCGGACGCTGGCCAGTTTCCCGAAGCCGGTGTTGACGCCATAGACCGGCGCATCGTTTGCCAGGATGCGCTCGACGGCCTTCGCGCTTTCGGCGATTACCGGCCAGGCGGTCTCGGCGAGCCGCGCCGTCGCGCCGCGATAGATCGCCTTCCACTCAGCCAGCGGGACCGCGCCCGGGTTCAGAACAAGCTCGGTCACTGGCCTCTCCACACACGCGCATGGAGCGGATTGAAGCCCATGCGATAGACAAGTTCGGCGGGACGCTCGATGTCCCAGATGGCGAGATCGCAGGCCTTGCCGGCCTCCAGCGTCCCGCGGTCGTTCAGCAGGTCGAGCGCCCGCGCGGCCTCGCGGGTGACGCCGGCCAGGCATTCCTCGACGGTCATCCGGAACAGGGTGGCGGCCATGTTCATGACCAGCAGCGGCGAGGTCAGTGGCGAGGTGCCGGGGTTGCAGTCGGTGGCCAGGGCCATCGGCACGCTGGCTTCTCGCAGCGCCGCGATCGGCGGGACCTGGGTCTCGCGGGTGAAGTAGAAGGCGCCCGGCAGCAGGGTCGCGACCGTGCGCGAGGCGGCCATGGCGGCGACTCCGGCCGCGTCGAGATGCTCGAGATGGTCGGCCGACAGGGCGTCGAACTCGACCGCCAAAGCCGCGCCGGAGAGGTTCGACAGCTGCTCGGCGTGCAGCTTGACCGGCAGGCCGTGGTCGCGGGCGGTCTCGAACACACGGCGGATCTGGGCGGGCGAGAAGCCGATGCCCTCGCAGAAGCCGTCGACCGCGTCGGCTAGGCCTCGCGCGGCGATGGCGGGGATCATCTTCTCGCAGACCAGGTCGACATAGCCATCCGGGTCGTCGCGATATTCGGGCGGCAGGGCGTGGGCCCCGAGGAAGGTGGCGCTGATCCCGACGCGGCGGATTTCGCCCAGCGTCCGGGCGGCGCGCAGGCTCTTGGTCTCGTCGTCCAGCGACAGGCCGTAGCCGGACTTGATCTCGACCGTGGTGACGCCCTCGGCGATCAGGGCGTCGAGGCGGGGCAGGGCGGCGGCGACCAGCTCCTCCTCCGACGCGGCGCGGGTGGCGCGCATGGTCGAGACGATGCCACCGCCGGCCCGGGCGATCTCCTCGTAGGACGCCCCCGCCAGCCGCAGCTCGAACTCATGGGCGCGGTCGCCGGCGAAGACCAGGTGGGTGTGCGGGTCGATCAGGCCGGGCGTGATCCAGCGGCCTTCGAGGTCGATGGTCTCGGCGGCTTCGAAGGCCGGCGCCTCGGCGGCGGGACCGGCATAGGCGATGCGGCCGTCCAGGCTGGCGACGACGCCGTCCTCGACGACGCCCAGCCCCGCGCGGTCGAGGGCGAGCGTGGCGAGACGGGCGTTGATCCACACCCGATCACAGCGCATGAGCCTGCCTCCCGACACGTGGGCCGACCCTTGCGGCCCGTTTCAATATGTATAGACATATTTGCGAACGATGAGGCTTGTCCAGTGACCGACACGCAGAATCCGGCCGAAGGCTCGACGGTGGTCTGGTGCGAGAGCGCGATGCTGGCCGACGGCTGGGCGCGCGGCGTGAGGTTCACGATCACCGACGGCCGCATCGCCCGGATCGACACCGACACGTCGGCCGGCGACGCCGTCCGTCTCGGCCCCGCCTTGCCGGGTCTGGGCAACGTCCACAGCCACGCCTTCCAGCGCGCCATGGCCGGCCTGGCCGAGACGCGCGGCGAAACCGGCGACAACTTCTGGACCTGGCGCGAGGTCATGTACCGCTTCCTCGAGCGGCTGGACCCCGACATGGTCCAGGCCATCGCCGCCATGGGCCAGATCGAGATGCTGGAGGGCGGCTTCACGCGGGTGGGCGAGTTCCACTACCTGCACCATGCGGCCGACGGCGGGTTCTACGACAATCCGGCCGAGATGGCGGCGCGGATCGCGGCGGCGGCCGAGGAGACCGGCATCGGCCTGACCCTGCTGCCGGTGTTCTACGCGCACGCGAACTTCGGCGGCCTGCCGCCCACCGATGGCCAGAAGCGCTTCATCCACGGCGTCGACGCCTTCGCGCGGCTGGTCGAGGCCTGCCGGGGCATCGTCGCGGCGCTGCCTGAGGCGGTCGTCGGAATCGCCCCCCACAGCCTGCGCGCTGTGACCGCCGAGGAGCTGGACGCGATCCTGCCGCTGGCCGCCGGCGGGCCGATCCACATGCACGTGGCCGAGCAGACCAAGGAGGTCGACGACTGCCTGGCCGCCACCGGTCAGCGTCCCGTCCGCTGGCTGATGAACCATGCCGAGGTCGACAAGCAGTGGTGCCTGATCCACGCCACCCACATCAACGCCACCGAGACCGAGCGCTTGGCCAAGAGCGGCGCGACGGCCGGCCTCTGCCCGGTGACCGAGGCCAATCTGGGCGACGGGATCTTCCCGACCCCCGACTACCTGGCCGCTGGCGGAGCTTTTGGAATCGGCACCGACTCCAACGTCCTGATCAGCGCCGCCGAGGAGTTGCGGACGATGGAATACGCCCAGCGCCTGACCCGCCGGGCCCGCAACGTGTTGGCGGGCGGCCCGCGCCGTTCGACCGGCGGCGACCTGTGGCGCGCGGCGACCATGGGCGGGGCCCAGGCGCTGGGCGTAGGCCGGGGCGGCCTGCGGCGCGGCGTGGCGGCGGACTTCGTCACCTTGGATAGCGCGCATCCGAACTTGATCGGCCGCTCGGGCGATGCGCTGATCGACAGCCTGGTCTTCGCTGGCGGCGGGATCGACACCGTCTGGCGTCACGGCCGCCAACTGGTGTCCGGCGGTCGCCACCATGGCCGCGAGGCGATCGTCGCGCGCTACAACGCCGTCCTCAAGGCCCTGCTGGCGTGACCGGACCGCTGCACCAGCGCATCCGCGCCGACATCGAGGCCCGCATCCGCTCCGGCGAATGGCAGCCGGGCCACCGCGTGCCGTTCGAGACCGAGCTGATGGCCCAGTACGGCTGCGCCCGCATGACGGTCAGCAAGGCCATGGCCGCCTTGGTCGAGGCCGGGCTGATCGTGCGCCGCAAACGCGCCGGCTCGTTCGTGGCCCGGCCCAAGGTCCACGCGCCGGTGTTGAACATCCCCGACATCCAGTCCGAGATCGTCGCGCGCGGCGAGGCCTACGCCTTCCGCCTGCTGTCACGGCGAGTGCGGGCCGCCGATCGCGACAGCCCCGAAGAGATCGAACTGGCGGCCGGCGGCAAGCTGCTGGAGCTGGACGGCGTCCATGACGCCGGTGGCCGGCCCTTCGCCCTGGAGCGCCGCCTGGTGTCCCTGAAGGCCGCCCCCGAGATGGAAGCCGCCGACTTCGCCGCTGTCCCGCCCGGGGCCTGGCTGCTGGAGCACGTCGCCTGGACCGAGGCCGAGAGCCGCATCGGCGCGATCAACGCCGACGCCGAGGCCGCTCGCCTGCTGGCTCTGGACGAGGGCGCGGCCTGCCTGGTCGTCGATCGCCGCACCTGGCGCGAAGGCCAGCACGTCACCCGCGTGCGCCAGGTGTTCCCCGGCGAGGCCTACGACCTGGTGGCGCGGTTCGGGCCTGGCGCCTGAAACTTTCCATACCCTTCCCGTCATCACCCTTCCCGTCATCCCGCGCTTTATGCGCGGGACCCATCCATCCGCCGCAATTGCGGAGCGGGACGAAGCTCTCACGTGAAAGCTGAACCATGGGTCCCGCGCATAAAGCGCGGGATGACGGGTATTGAGTTTGGTTTGTGGGTGGCGTGTGGCTGCTTGCTTGGCTTACCTCCTCACCAACCGGAGAACACCCATGGACCTGCACGCGCTTGCCGTCCCCACCTATGTCCAGATGCTCAAGGGCCTCGGCAACCAGCTGACAAAGGCCGAGGCCTTCGCTGGCGAAACCGGCCTGTCGACCGAAGATCTGCTGGGCGCGCGGCTGGCGCCGGACATGTTCCCGCTGTCGACCCAGGTGCGGCTCGTCTGCACCCAGGCCAGCGATCTGCTGCGCCACCTGACCGGCGCCGACTCGTTCGCCCCGGCCGAGGACGCGACCGACTTCGACGGCCTGCGAGCCCAGCTGACCGACGCCGCCCAGCGGATCCAGGCGACGCCTGCGTCGGTGTTCGACGGCGTCGCCGAAAAGACGATCGAGCTGAAGCTGCCCAACGGCATCGTCTTCGACATGACCGGCGAACAGTTCGTCCGCGACTGGGCGCTGCCTCAGGTCTATTTCCACCTGATGGCCGCCTACGCGATCTTGCGCCACAAGGGCGTGGCCCTGGGCAAGCCTGACTGGGTCAGCCACATGTTCGCCTATATCCGGCCGGGGACGTTCCCGGGCGGGTGATTGGCCTGGGCGGCTGGAGGCCTTAGCGCCCCGCCCACGGCGCGGTGGGATCACGCGGTTCGCCCCAACGATTGACGCCGGGCACGCCTGAAGGTGCAGGGCAGGTCTCGGTGGGCAGCGTCGCCTTCTTGTCGATCGCGCAGGCGCAAAGGCCGCAGACCTGGCTCTCCCCGGCGCCGAGGAGCCTGTGGACGATATGCTGGCCCGGCGGGCGGAGCTCCGGGCAGGCCAGGCAGGCGGCTTTGCGCCGGCGGACCTGGTCCTCGGGGACCGGCCGAAAGCCGATCAGCGCCCATCGTCCCAGGGCCTTGGCGGCCGCGCCCAGCAGCGCCGACGTCGGCGCGGGCGCCCATTTGGGCAAGCTCGCCGCCACCGCGCCGGCGGCGACGGCGGAGTCGGCCAGGGCGGCGGGGCGCTCCTCGATCAGGTCGCGCAGGAACAGCGGGTCAACGGCCGCGCGCAGAGCCACGGCCTGGGGGATCGGCTCGTCGAGATCCAGCGCCTGGGCCAGCAACCGGGAGAAGGCCGCGAGGGCGTCCTCCCGATCGTCGAGGCGCTCCGGCGGAAGGAGCACGCGCTCCCCTTAGGTGAAGGCCTGGTGGACGGCGCCGGTGGACTGGTAGCAGCCGTCGATATTGGACTGCAGAGCGTTGTTGATGGCCGAGCAGGGCACGATCCAGGGGCTGTCGGTGCACTGCACGGAGGCCAGTTGGGTGCTGGGATTGTAGTTCCAGGCGAACGTGAAGCCGCTCTTGGTGAACGACCCGCTGTTGGGGAACGGGTTAGGGCCGCCGTTGCTGATGGCCAGTTGGCTGACGCACGACCATACCGCGGGCGTGACGTTGTTGTAGTTGAGCTGGGCGCAAGCGGACATGAAGACCTCCCTTGAAAATACAATTTTTAAGAGAATATTGCGATGGGAGTCCTAATAAGTGCATCTGGAGCAATTTGCAAGCGCTGGCTGTATTTTCCACGCAGCCGCGTGCGCCGTCTCGAGAGGGCGGAATCGGGTCCTGGAAGGCAGGCTGATCGCCGACTAGTCCGGCATCGTCTCGAACGTCGTCACGCCCTCGGGGAGGACGACCCAGTCCGGGCGGTCGCGGTTGAAGAGCAGCATGACCGGCTTGAACAGGCTGGGGTCGTCCAGCGAGCCGGCGTAGATCGTGTGCGAGTCATGCAGGCCGTGCTCGCCGCCGAAGACCAGGCCGCCGCAGGTCGGGCATGAGTTGCGGGTCGCCTCGCCGCCGCGAAAGGCCTGGCTGCGATACTGGCGCGCTGGGCCGGTGATGGTCAGCGCTTCGGCCGGAAAGCCCATGAACGGAATGAAGCCCGAGCCCGAGGCCCGACGGCAGTCGCGGCAGCAGCAGACGCCCATATAGTCGGGCGCGCGGTCGGCCTCCCAGCGCAAAGCGCCGCACAGGCATCCGCCCTTGAAGGTGATCTCGGTCATGGCGAAGAGCGTAGGGCTGGGTTCGCCAAAACGGCAAGATGGCCGCGTTGCATAACCCCAAAGTTTGGGTTCCGCATGGTGGCTGGGGGCGGGATCGAACCGCCGACCTGTGGGTTATGAATCCACCGCTCTAACCATCTGAGCTACCCAGCCGGACCAGGAGGCGCGGCTTATAGGCGAGAACCGCGGGGGGTTTCAAGCACCCTAGTCCGCCACGATCGCCGCCGTCACCGCTCCCAAAGCCTTGACCGCGTCCGCCGGCGCCAGCTTCACCTGCAGGCCGCGTTGACCGCCGTTGATGAAGACGTAGGGCTCGGCCAGGGCGGCTGCTTCCAGCACCGTCGGCAGCCGCTTCTTCTGGCCGAACGGGCTGACGCCGCCGACCTTGTAGCCGGTGATGCGCTCGGCGTCGGGGACGGGGGCCATGGCGGCGGACTTGCCTTTCAGGGCGGCGGCCAGCTTCTTCATGCTGACCTCCTTGTCCGAGGGCAGGATGGCGCAGGCGGGCTTGCCGTCCAGCATCACCACCAGGGTCTTGAGCACCCGGCGCGGGTCCTCGCCCAGGGCCTCGGCCGCCTGCAGGCCCACGCGCTCGGACCCCGGGTCGTAGTCGTAAGTGTGCAGGTCGAACGCGACGCCGGCCTTGGCCAGCGCGATCGTGGCGGGAGTGCTCTTGGACATGGCCGCGTGATACCTCAACCGCGCGACGGCTGTCATCCGGCGCCAAGCCTGCACGTCGCGCTTGCCGTGCGGGTGAGCCTGTCCCAACATCTGTTTGACCCGGCGCAGAGACAAGAACGCCGGAACCCGAGGGAGCAGGCCTGATGTCCGACGCGATCGCCTTCGAGCGCATGCCCACCCTGGGCGACGTCGCCCGCTATCACGCCGAGGTCCGACCCGAGGCGGTGGCCCTCAGCTTCGAGGGACGCGAAACGACCTTCGCCGCCTTCGACCGGCACACCAGCCAGGTGGCCAACGCTCTGATCGCGGCGGGGCTGGGGACCGGCGACCGCGTCGCCTATGTCGGCAAGAACAGCGACCACTATTTCGAACTGCTGATCGGGGCCGCCAAGGCCGGGGTGGTGACCACGCCGATCGGCTGGCGCCTGGCCCCGGCGGAGATCGCCTACATCATCGCCGACAGCGAGGCCAAGCTGGTGTTCGTCGGTCCCGAACTGATCGGGCAGGTCGGCGAGGTGGCGGCCGAGCTGACCCATCGGCCGGTGGTCATCGCCATGGAGGTTGCCCAAGGGGAGGCCAGCGGAGCCGGCGAGCATCCGACCTTCGAGGCCTGGCGGGACGCGCGCAGCGACGCCGACCCGCACAAGCCGATCGAGACCTCCGACATCGCCATCCAGCTCTACACCTCGGGCACCACGGGCCGGCCGAAGGGCGCGATGCTGACCCATGACAACCTGCTGGCCATGCGCCGCGAGGCCGCCCGCTCGCCGCTGGCCTGGAACCAGTGGGGGCCGGAGGATGTCAGCCTGGTGGCCATGCCCGTTGCCCACATCGGCGGCACCGGCTGGGGTCTCGTCGGCCTGTTCAACGGGGCCAAGGGCGTGGTGGCCCGCGAGTTCGACCCGACCAAGGTGCTGGACTTCATCGAGAAGGACCACGTCTCGAAGATGTTCATGGTCCCGGCCGCCTTGCAGATCGTGGTGCGCCAGCCCCGGGCCCGCCAGGTCGACTATTCGCGGATGAGCCACATCCTCTATGGCGCCGCACCCATCCCGCTGGACCTGCTGCGCGAGTGCATGGAGGTGTTCGGCTGCGGCTTCGTCCAGCAGTACGGCATGACCGAGACGACCGGCACGGTGGTCTATCTGCCGCCCGAGGACCACGACCCGGCCGGCAACGCGCGGATGCGGTCGGCGGGCCTGCCGATGCCGGGTGTCGAGCTGAAGGTGATTGACGAGGCGGGCGTCAGCCTGCCGACCGGGGCGGTGGGTGAGGTCGCCGTGCGCTCCCTGGCCAACATGGCCGGCTACTGGAAGCTGGACGAGGCCACCCGCAAGACGCTCGACGCCGACGGTTGGCTGCGCACCGGCGACGCGGGCTATCTGGACGAGGACGGTTATCTGTTCATCCACGACCGGGTGAAGGACATGATCATCTCCGGCGGCGAGAACATCTATCCGGCCGAGGTCGAGAGCGCCGTCTACGGCCATCCGCACGTGGCCGAGGTGGCGGTGATCGGCGTGCCGGACGAGAAATGGGGCGAGGCGGTCAAGGCGGTGGTCGCGGCCAAGCCGGGCGTCGAGCCCGACGCCGAGGACATCATCGCCTTCGCCCGGACCCGGATCGCCCACTTCAAGGCGCCCAAGAGCGTGGACTTCGTGGCGGCCTTGCCGCGGAACGCCTCGGGCAAGATCCTGCGCCGCGAACTGCGGGCGCCGTATTGGGTGGGGCGGGAGCGGCAGGTGAACTAGGCGGCTGGCTCAGCGGGCCCCCACCTGACCTGCTTCGCAGGTCGTCCGCCCCCGCAGGGGGCGGAAGGTTGGTATGGGGTCTTCTTCCCCCTCCGGGGGAGGAGGGCCAAAGGCCCGGAGGGGGCAAGTGGCTATTCGATGAACGCCTCGACCACCTCCCGCGTCCCCACTAGAAACGCGTCGGCCACCAAGGTCAGCGGCCGCACGTCGACCTCGGACCGGCCCTCGGCCACCAGCGTCGCGAACCGGTCATACAGGCCCGGATATTCCCGGTTCTCACCATCCACGACCACCGCCCCGTCGATCTCCAGCTTCGCCCCGCCCAGCGACAGCTTCAGCACGCCGCCGTCGGTCCAGGCGGTGATGTCCCAGGTCTGCGGGCCGGTCTGCAGGAAGTCGAGGTCGGCGGTGATCTCGCTTCCGCCCAGCGTGGTCATGTCGACGTGGGCGGCGATCGGCGACTGGACGTTCTCCGGCACTTGCAACTTCGCGTCGGTGACGAACACCTCGGACGGCATGATCTCGGTCAGGATCGACAGGGCGTTGATGGCCGGATCGAAGACGCCCATGCCGCCGGCCTGCCAGATCCAGGTCTGGCCAGGATGCCAGCGGCGGACGTCCTCGCGCCACTCGATCGCCAACTTGCGGACGGCGCGCGACGCCAGCCAGGCCTTGGCCTGGGGCACGCCGGCGGCGAACCGCGAGTGCCAGCTGGTGAACAGGACGACGCCGTGGTCGCGGGCCACGGCGGCCAGCTCGGCCACTTCGCTGACCGTGGCGCCGGGCGGCTTCTCCAGGAACACGTGCTTGCCGGCGCGCAGGGCGGCCAGCGCCGTCTCACGACGGGCCTGGGGCGGCGTGCAGAGGGCGACGGCGTCCAGTTCGGGCCCCTGCGTCAGCATCTCGCCGATGTCGTGGAAGACCGGGATCCCTCCGAGGTCGGGCTTGCTGCGGCTGGCGGCGGCGACCAGCGCGAAACGCGGGTCCGCGGCGAGGGCGGGGATGTGCTGGTCATGGGCGATCTTGCCCACGCCGACGAGGCCGATCCGGATCACGCTGTGCTTCCTCCCGCCGTCACGCGCGGCTCGGCCTAATTATAGTATAAATGCGAGGGCGCAAGCAGACGGCCATAAAAAAGGAGCGCCGCTTGGGGCGACGCTCCTGAAGGGGAAGAGACTGAAGGGGCGGCGGAAAAGGGGTCTCCGCCGATCCTTTACTTGCCTGCCGGAGACACCGGTAGGCTCCGGGCCGCCAGGGTGACCTGGGCGGTGGAGGAAAGAGCCCGAGACGAGGATCCCAGGGCGATGTCGTATTGACCGGCCGCGATCGACCAGCCGTGGGCCTTGCCGTCCCAGACAGCCAGCAGGCGTGGATCGACCGTCAGGGTGACGCGCTGGCTGGCGCCGGGCGCGAGCGAAACCTTCTTGAAGCCGGCCAGGCGCTTGGGCGCTTCCCAGCCACCGGCTTTCGGGCCGACATAGACCTGCGGCACGTCCTTGCCGGCGCGGGGGCCGACGTTCTTGACGTCGAAGCTGACCGTGACCTTGTCGCCGGCGGCGCTGGCCGTCAGGTTCGAATAGGCGAACTTGCTGTACGACAGGCCGTGGCCGAACGGGAACAGCGGCTCGATCCGCTTGAGGTCGTACCACTTGTAGCCGACCGCGGCGCCTTCGATGTCGTAGTTCACGTCGAACAGGTCGCCCGGCTTCTTCGGATCGCCGTCCAGCTTGGGGCGCGGCAGGTCGGCCTCGCTCTTGGGGAAACTGACGGGCAGGCGGCCCGAGGCGTCGACCTCGCCGGTCAGCACGCGGGCGATGGCCTCGCCGCCGGCCGTGCCCGGATACCAGGCCTCGACCACGGCGCCGACCTTGTCGACCCACGGCATGACCACCGGGCCGCCGGTGATCAGCACCACCACGGTCTTCTTGTTGGCCGAGGCCACCGCGTCGATCGTGGCGTCCTGGTTGTTGGGCAGGTTCAGGCTCTCGGCGTCGACCGACTCGGTGGTCCACTGGTCGGCGAAGACCAGGGCCAGGTCGCTTTCCGCCGCCAGCTTGGCGGCCCGGGCCGGATCGGTCCCGTCGTCATAGACGAGCTTGGCGCCGGGATAGCGCGCCGCCAGCGCCTTCATCGGCGACGAGGGATAGTAGATGACCGGGCCGGGCCAGAAGGCGGGCTGCAGGCCCTTCACCGCGCGACCGCCGGCAGGATAGACCTGGGACGAGCCGCCGCCCGACAGCACGCCGACGTCGGCATGGGCGCCGATCACGGCGATGGTCTTGGCGGTCTTGGCCAGGGGCAGCAGGCCGCCGTCGTTCTTCAGCAGAACGATGGCCTCCTCGGCGTCGGCCTGGGTGACCTTGGCGTGGGCGGCCAGCTCGGCGGCGGGCAACGCGTCCGGACCGCCCTTCAGCGGATGGTCGACCAGACCGCTGGCGAACATGGCGCGCAGCACGCGGCGGGCCATGTCGTCGATCCGGCTCTGGCTGACCTTGCCCGAGGCGAGGTCGGCCTTCAGCGGCGCGCCGAAGAACGGCGCCTTGTCGAAGGCGTCCCCGGCCGACTCCTGGTCGAGGCCGGCATTGGCGGCCTTGGCGGACGAGTGGTCGGCGCCCCAGTCCGACATGACGTAGCCCTTGTAGCCCCAGTCCTTCTTCAGGACGGTGTTGAGCAGCCAGTCGTTCTCGCAGGCATAGGTCCCGTTGACGCGGTTGTAGGCGCACATCACCGACTGCGGGTCCGACTGCTCGATGGCGAACTGGAAGGCCAGCAGGTCCGAGGTGCGGGCGGCCGCGTCGCTGATGTTCGAGCTGACCACGAAGCGGCCGGTCTCCTGGCCGTTCAGGGCGTAGTGCTTGATCGTCGAGATGATGTGGTTGGACTGGATGCCCTTGATCTGGGCCGCGACCATCGCGCCGGCCAGCCAGGGGTCCTCGCCGCCATATTCGAAGTTCCGCCCGTTGCGCGGCTCGCGCATCAGGTTGATGCCGCCGGCCAGCTGGACGTTGAAGCCCGAGTCGCGGGCCTCCTTGCCGATCATTGCGCCGCCCTTGAAGGCCAGCTCGGGGTTCCAGGTGGCGGCGGTGGCGATGCCCGAGGGCAGGGCGGTGCGCGCGCGCAGGTCCTGGTGGCTGCCCTGGGTGGCGACGCCGACGCCGGCGTCGGTCTGGTACTGGCCGGGGATGCCCAGGCGCGGCACGCCGGCGACATAGCCGGCCGAGGCGTCCAGCGAGTCCGGATGGCGCGTGTACTTCGGCTTCATGTCCGAGCCGAAGTAGCCGAAGATGATCGTGAACTTCTCGTCGCTGGTCATCGCCGCCAGGGCGAGGTCGGCGCGCTTGTCGGCGTCTAGCTTGGCGTTCAGCCACGGATGGGCGGGCTGGGCCGCCTTTTGGGCGGCGGGCTTCTTGGCGGCTTGGGCCAAGGCCGGGGCGACGGTCAGGGCCGAGGCCGAGGCGCCGATCAGCAGGGCGAGCGTCAGGCCCCGCCAGGTCGTCGAAGTCATGTTTCCTCCGTGGTCTTGTTCTAGAAGCCCCGCGCGGCGTCGGACCGCGGCGGGGGAGGGTTTAAGTCTTTCGGCGGGGCGGCGCGCCGCTCCGCGCGGGACCGGTGGACTCGCGCACCACCAGGCTGTGCTGCGCGAGGAAGGGGGTGTTGGTCTTGCCGGCGCCCTCGTTGGCGTTCCACGCGGCGAAGGCCTGCATGGCGCGCAGGGCCATCTGCTCGAACGGCTGGCGGATGGTGGTGAGAGCGGGCCAGATCACGCCGGCGATCGGCGCGTCGTCGAAGCCGACCACCGACACGTCGTCGGGGATGCGCAGGCCTCGGCGCTGGACCTCCATGCAGGTGGCGGCGGCCATGTCGTCGTTGCTGGCGAAGATCGCGGTCGGCGGCTCGTCGATGTCCAGCAGCGCCTTGGCCGCGTCGATGCCGGTCTTGAAGGTGAACTCGCCCTGCACGACCAGCTCGGGCGCCGGCCTGGGAAGGCCCCGGGCCGCGTAGGCCTCGAAGAAGCCGTTGCGGCGATGGGTGCTGGCCGCGTGGTCCGGATGGCCGGCGATATGGCCGATCCGCGTGTGGCCCAGCGAGAACAGGTGCTCGACCATCTCGCGCGCGGCGGCGCGGTCGTCCATGCCGATGGCGGGGAAGTAGGGATCCGGCGTGGTGGGGGCGATCAGCACGCAGCGCACGTCCAGCTCGCGCATCAGCTCCTTCATCGGGCCGAAGTCGCACTCGGGCGGCAGCAGGATCATCTCGCGGATGCCGCCGTCGCGCACGAAGGCGCGGACCCGGTCTTGCCAACCGGGGACGGGACCCTCCGACAGATCGACCGACAGGTGTCGGCCGGTCTCGACGCAGGCCAGCAGCAGGGCGTGGTGGACGCGGGTGTGATAGCCGCCGGACGGGTCGCCCATCAGCACGCCGACCGAGCCCGAGCCCTGCGAGCGCAGGCTGCGGGCCACGGCGCTGGGCTGGTAGCCGAGGTCCTGCATGGCCGCGCGGACGCGATCGCGCGTCTTGGCGCTGACGCTGTCGTGATCGTTGAGAACGCGGGAGACGGTCTTGGGCGAAACGCCCGCCCGTTCGGCCACGTCGGTGATCGTTGTCATTAGGTCCCCGTACCGCTCCACCGCCAAGCTTGTCGCGCCACCCCATCAGTGAAAGGCGGCGCCCGCAAGGCGGCGAACGTCCAAAGCCATAGTCCATGCTGTCCTGAATGTCATGTCGTCGGGACAAGAATGGGTCAAATGTGGCCGATTAACGGGACATTTTCAGGACATTTTCACTGACTGACGTAGCGTCATCGGGGGTTTTCGAGGATCATCCATGTCGTGGACGGGCCGTCGTGACGAAGTCGCTCGGATTCTCTCGCTGGCGCGGCGCGTTGCCCATAAAGATTAGTAAAATCAATGGGGATTTGCAGCGAGGGCCGTCGTTGGCGGCAGGCGATCTCAATCAAGCCTGGGCTCCAGGCTATGTCTCAGATCCTCTAAAACCCTCGTCTCGGAAGAATGACAACGTTGACATTGTTGTTGACTTGGCCGGGACATTTGATGAAGGTGCCAGCGTTCGACGAAGGCGCGGGGCTGGAATCGAACGTCTAGGCGCCGAGGCCGCCGAGGGGATTGGACAGTCGTCGGACAGGCGACTGGACACGCCCGCAAAGTCTCAAACGTTCCTCGACAGCCGCCATCAGAGCGGCGGCGCGAGGCGCGGGTTGGCGGCCAATAAGAACGATTCATTTGGGGAGCGAGCAATTGTCACAGGAAGCAAGGAAAGCCGTGCTCAGGCGCGGCCTGACGCTGGCGCTGGTCGCCGGCGCGTCGCAACTGGCCCTCGCCAGCGGGGCCTTCGCCCAGCAAGCCGACGGAACCCAGGTCGAAGAGATCGTCGTCACCGGCGTTCGCGGGTCACAGATCAAGTCGGTGGACGTCAAGCGCCGCGAGGCCTCGATCGTCGACGCCATCTCGGCGGAAGACATCGGCAAGCTGCCCGACGTCACCATCGCCGACTCGCTGCAGCGCATCTCGGGCGTCCAGATCCAGCGCGACGCCGGCGAAGGCAAGACCGTCAACATCCGCGGCCTGCGGCAGGTGATCACCCTGCTGAACGGCGAGCAGTACCTCAGCGCCGGCAACATGGGTTCGGCCCAGCCGGATCTTCTGGACGTGCCGTCGCAGCTGATGAACCAGGTGCTGGTCTACAAGTCGACCGATCCGAAGAACGCCCTGTCGGGCATCTCGGGCACGATCGACCTGCGCACCCGCCGTCCGTTCCAGTTCGACCAGGGCCTGACCTTCACGGGCGCGGCCGAGGCGCAGCGCGGCGACCGCACCAAGAAGGACGATTATCTGGTCAACGGCGTCGTCAACTGGCGCAACGAGCGGGTCGGCCTGATGGTCGGCGTCGCCGCCAGCGAGGCCAACCTCGGCAACAACTATTCGGGCACCGTCGGCCTGTCGGGCAACAACGACTGGGGCGGCGGCTTCGCCACCAGCTACATCTCGCCCCATGGCTACGAGAGCTTCAACCGTGTGGTCGAGCGCAAGCGCCTCGGCATCAACGCGGCGTTCGAGGCCGACCTGGGCGAGGGCTTCACCCTGATCGCCGAGGGCTTCTACGCCAAGCTCGACGAGTACAATCGCGCCGTCGGCATCAATATCTCCAACCGCTGGGACGGCGGCGCCTTCGGCACCTGGAACAAGCCGACCGTGTCCTCGCCCGTGGGCGTTGGCAACTGGCTGGCGGTCGACGAGTACGACATCAACGCGTGGTGGGTGAACTCCTTCACCGTCAACCGAACGACCAAGTCGAAGACCAAGAACTACAACCTCGAACTCAACTACGATAACGGCGGTCCGTTCACCTTCGAGGCCCGCGCCATCCGCGCCGACGGCGATCGCCTCAGCATGAACGGCCAGGCCCAGGGCGACCTGAGCAACTGGCGCTATGCCGACGGCCGCTTCAACCTGTTCCGGGATCCGGCCGACCGCACGCGCGGCACGTTCTATCCGAAGGCCATCTGCGACAAGTTCGGCTCCTCGCGCCGGACCAACGCCGTCACCGGCAGCGCCGGCGGCTGCTATCTGGACCCGAACCCGCTGGGCTACGGCGCCAATCCGCAGCTGCACTACAACATCAGCGGCGACCACCCGGTGTGGAGCGGCTTCGACCGTCCGCTGGCCGGCGGCCTTGGCGCGGGCAAGTCCCTCAAGGACTACATGGCCAACAAGGACAGCTACGCCATCGGGGCCTTCTCGTCGGAGGGCAACAACGAAGTCAATTCGGACATGAACGTGTTCCGCGCCGACGGCCACTACAAGTTCGACGACAAGCTGCTGGGCTTCATCACCAAGGTCGACGGCGGCGTGCGGCAGAGCGAACGCTCGGTCGAGGTCGAGCAGTTCCACCTGTTCTCGGGCTTCTACGGCGGCTCGCCGGGCGCGGTGCAGGCCAACGGCACGCCCGTGCCGGCTGGCGGCTGCGAGGCCCAGTGGAAGGCCATCGACGTCGTCATGAACCAGAACCAGTGCCAGGCGGGCGAGTTCGTGCCCGATCCGGTCACCGGCCTGCCGGTGTTCCAAGGCTACACAGTCAACGCGCCGACCCGTCTGGACACCTACAACAACGTGGTCTGGGTCGACGACCTGGGCGGCGTGACCAGCGGCATGCCTGGCTTCTGGGCCATCGATCCGCGCGACTTCGACGACGCGGAGGCCTTCCACAAGAAGGTGTTCGGCGGGGCCATCCGCGTCCAGGTCCCGGGCCAGACCTACGACGTCAGCCTGCGGGAGCAGAGCGCCTACGGCGCGGCCAACTTCGAGGTCGGCGGGCTGTCGGGCAACTTCGGCCTGCGGGTGATCGAGACCGAGCTGACGGTGAAGCAGAACCTCACCGGCGACACCCGCAACTACGGCGACACCAACGCCGACGCGGGCGACAACGTCACCAAGCGCAAGTACACCGACTGGCTGCCGTCGCTGAACGTCTCGTACGATCTGAACGAGCACCTGAAGTTCCGCTTCGCTTACAGCAAGACGATGCAGCCGCTCGACCTGGGCAACTACGGCGGCGGCCTGAAGATCAATACCTCCGACTGCGGCGCTGCCTTGCCGAACGTCCGCTGCGTCACCAGCGCCGAGGCCTCGGGCAACCCGATGCTGGATCCCTGGCGGTCGCAAAACTTCGACGGCGCCATCGAGTACTATTTCGGTCGCGCCTCGATGCTGAACATCTCGGCCTTCAAGCTGAAGATCGACAGCTTCGTCACCAACGGCGTCACCACCGGCCGCTTCCCCGACCAGGACGGCGTGATCCGCCGCACGGTCAACGTCACCCTGCCCATCCAGGGCGATGGCGGCGAGGTGAAGGGTCTGGAAGTCGGCGCCAAGCTGGCGGTCAGCGACTTCATGCCTGACGCCGGCTTCTTCTCGAACTTCGGCGTCGACACCAACTACACCTACTCGCCGAGCAACGAGTCGCGGACCGGTCTGGACGGCGAGGAGCTGCCCTTCCAGGACAACTCCAAGCATCAGTTCAACCTGGTCGGCTGGTATCAGGACGACAAGCTGCAGGCGCGCGTCGCCTACAACTATCGCACCGACCGTCTGGCCGAGGTGATGAGCAGCAACATCCCGATCTACCAGGATAGCGCGGGCTATGTGGACGTGAACGTCAGCTACAACGTTCGCGACAACGTCACCGTCTACTTCAACGGGTCGAACGTGACCGGCGAGATCGAGGATTATTACGCTCGCTTCGCCAAGGGTAAGACCCAGTACATCCGCCAGAACGAGTTCGAGCCCCGCTATACGCTGGGCGTCCGGGCGCGCTGGTAAACCATCCCTCTGACCTCCTGCGGCCGCCGTRCACCCTCACGGCGGCCACTTTTTTCAGGAGGCGGGACCTGTCCGGTCGTGACGTGAGCCGATAGCTTGCGACCAACCGGACCTCCAAGAGACCGGAGTGGGAGCGCTCCATGCAGGACAACCGTATCCGCAAGCTCGTGATCGTCGGCGGCGGCACCGCCGGCTGGATGGCGGCCGCCGCGCTACGCCGGCACTTCCACGGCRGTCCGCTCGAGATCACCCTCGTCGAGAGCTCCGAGATCGGCACGATCGGGGTGGGCGAGGCGACCATCCCCACCATTCGCGGCTTCTACCAGCAGCTGGGCCTTTCCGACATCGAGGTGATGCGGGCCACGGGGGCGACCTGCAAGCTGGGCATCCGCTTCAACGGCTGGGCCGGCGAGGGCCAGTCGTTCATCCATCCGTTTGGCCTGTTCGGCCAGGATCTGCGCGGGATCCCGTTCCATCACTATTGGCGCAAGCTGGCGCAGGCGGGCGAGCCGACCGACATCGCCGACTACTCGCTGGGCGCCTCGCTGGCCCGGGCCGGCAAGTTCATGGCCCCGCCGCGCAACCCGGCTTCCAGCCTGTCGATCTTCGACTGGGCCCTGCACTTCGACGCCAGCCTGTTCGCCCAGCTGATGCGCCGGGTGGCCGAGGACAACGGCGTGCGCCGCATCGACGCCAAGGTCACCAAGGTCAACCTGCGGCCCGAGGACGGCTTCGTCGCCTCGCTGGACCTGCACACGGGCGAGACCGTCGAGGGCGACCTGTTCATCGACTGCTCGGGCTTTCGAGGCCTGCTGGTCGAGGAGGCCCTCCAGACCGGCTACGAGAGCTGGAGCGACGTGCTGTTCTGTGACCGCGCCTATGCCGTCCAGAGCGAAGGGGTCGGCGATCCGGCGCCCTATACCGACGTCACCGCCCAGGCGGCCGGCTGGCGCTGGCGCATCCCGCTGCAGCATCGCTACGGCAACGGCTATGTCTATTCCTCGCGCCACATCAGCGACGAGGCCGCCCTGGCCGAACTGAAGGCCGCCGTGCCCGATCCGCTGCTGCACGAGCCGCGCCAGATCCGCTTCAACCCCGGTCGGCGCAAGCAGGTCTGGAACAAGAACGTCATCGCCCTGGGCCTGGCGTCGGGCTTCCTGGAGCCGCTGGAGAGCACCTCGATCGCGCTGATCGAGACGGGCATCGACAAGATCAAGGCGCTGTTCCCGGACAAGGATTTCGCGCCGGAACTGGCCGACGAGTTCAATGACTGGTCCAAGCGTGAGATGGAGCGCGTGCGCGACTTCATCATCCTGCACTATTGGGCCAACAAGCGCGGCGATACGGCGTTCTGGCGCGACTGCAACGCCATCACCCTGCCCGACACCCTCCAGCGCAAGGTCGACCTGTTCCGCCAGCGCGGCCACTTCGTTCGCTACCGCTGGGAGATGTTCCAGCCGGCCAGCTGGATGGCGATCTATGCCGGCTTCGGGCTGCTGCCGGAGATGGTCGATCCGGCCCTGGACGGCATCGACCCGAAGATGCTCAGCGCGCCGCTGGCCGAGATGCGCAAGGCCGTCCGCGAGGTGGTGGCCGCCACGCCGCCGCACGGCGCCTTCCTCGAAGAATACTGCCGCCCCGTTCCCATAGTCGCCCAGTAGGAGGCTCTCGATGACGAACACCAATCCCAACGCCATCAAGAAGATTGTCATCGTCGGCGGTGGCTCAGCCGGCTGGATCTCGGCGGCCATGCTCAGCCACTATTTCCAAAAGGGCGGGCCTCAAAAGGAAACCTGCGAGGTCGAGCTGATCGAGTCCGAGGAGATCGGCACGATCGGGGTCGGCGAGTCGACCATCCCGCCGTTCCTGCAACTGATCGCCAGCCTGGGCGTCGACGAGCGCGAGTTCATCCAGGCCACCCAGGCCAGCTTCAAACTGGGCATCCGGTTCGAGGACTGGAAGCAGAAGGGCGAGCACTACTACCACCCGTTCGGCGCCATCGGCGGCCCGATCGGCCCGCACGAGTTCTATCAGTGCTGGCTGCGCGCCAAGGCCAATGGCCATCCCTCGAACCTGCAGGACTTCGCGCCCGGCACGGTGATGGCCGACCAGTGGAAGTTCATGCTGCCGTTCAAGGCCCAGCGCAGCTTGATCGCCGGGGCCAGCTACGCCCTGCATATCGACGCGCGCCTGGTGGCCAAGTTCCTGCGCGACTACGCCGAGGCCCGAGGCGTCAAGCGGACGGAGGGCATCGTCACCGACGTCGTCACCCGCCCCGACGGCGGGGTGGCCAAGGTGATCATGAAGAATGGCCACGAGGTCGAGGGCGACCTGTTCATCGACTGCTCGGGCTTCCGCGCCCTGCTGATCGGCAAGACCCTGGAGACGCCGTTCGTCGACTGGTCGGACTTGCTGCTATGCGACCGCGCCGTGGTGGTGCAGACCCAGAACGTCGGCGCGCCGCACCCCTTCACCCTGGCGAAGGCCGAGGACGCCGGCTGGCGCTGGCGCATCCCGCTGCAGCATCGGTCTGGCAACGGCTATGTGTTCAGTTCCAAGCACCTCAGCGACGACGAGGCCCGCGCCACCCTGGTGCGCAACCTGCAGGGCGAGGCGCTGATGAACCCGATGTTCATCCCGTTCAAGACCGGCATGCGCCAGCGCCCGTGGGAGAAGAACGTGGTCGCGGTGGGCCTGGCCGGCGGCTTCATCGAGCCGCTGGAATCGACCGCCCTGCACCTGATCTATCGCGGCATGGACTTCCTGCTGCGGTTCTTCCCGGACCGCGACTGYGACCCGGCCCTGGCGGCCGAGTACAACCGCCGCATGACGGCGGACTACGAGGAGATCCGCGACTTCATCGTGCTGCACTACTGCACCAGCGAGCGCGAAGACACGCCGTTCTGGCGGGCCTGCCGTGACGCGCCGATCCCCGACAGCCTGAAGGAACGGATCGAACTCTTCCGGGCCCATGGGGTGCTGCGCGAGGGCGTCGACGAGATGTTCCGCAACCCGTCGTGGCAGTCGATCATGGAGGGCATGGGCGTGCGGCCGCGCCGCTACCAGCAACTGGTCGACACCGTGCCGTACGAAGTGATCCAGCAGACCCTGGACCAGTCGGCCCCGATGCTGGCCGCCCAGGTCGCCAGCTTGCCCAGCCACGGCGAATTCCTGGCCCAGAACTGCCCGGCTCCGCCGCCGGAGCCGGTGGCCGCGCCGATGAAGACGGTGGCTTAGGATTTTTCCTTCTCCCCTTGCGGGAGAAGGTGTCGGCGAAGCCGACGGATGAGGGGTCGAAGACCGGATCCACCGCGACAAGCGGTCCGGCCGGGCGCCAAGCTGACAGGACGATCGACCCCTCATCCGTCAGCCTTTGGCTGACACCTTCTCCCGCAAGGGGAGAAGGAGAATCAAACCCGCTTCATGCTCAGGATCTTCACCGGCGGGTTCAGGATCTGGCCCTTCATCGAGGGGACATTGGTCGCGCCGTCGGTGCGGCCGGCCAGGATCTTCTTCACGACGTCCATGCCCTGCACGACATAGCCGAACACGGCATAGCCCTGAGCCGCGTCCGACTTGCCCGGCTTGGCGTCGAGATAGGGTTGGGCGCTGGCGCAGATGAAGAAGTCAGCGGTCGCCGAGCCCGGTGCGTCGCGGCCCATCGAGATGGCGCCGGCCCTGTGTTTCAGGCCCGTCTTCAAGGTGCTCTCGTGGGCGATCGGCGGGGCCCGGCGGGAATAGGGCTTGGGCTGGCCCTGGATCGAGCCCGCACCCGGCGCGCCCTTGGCCCGATTGGCGCGGAAGAACTGCCCGCCGTCGAAGCGGTGCTTGTCGACATAGTAGAGGAAGTTGCCGGCCGTGATCGGGGCCTTCTTGTCCTCCAGCTCAACGACGATGGTCCCCTTGTCGGTCTCGATCGCCACGCGCGGCTTGGCCGGCGCGGCAAGCGCCGGGATAGCCAGAAGCGGGGAGGCGAGGGCTCCCAGCACGATGCGGCGGGCGATCTTGGCGCGGTCCATGGCGGCTCCTTTGTTCACCCGGTTATGGCGCAACATTTCGGCCCCGTCAGCCCGCCAGACGGGATGGCGAACGGCGTTATTCCGTGCCAATTCTCCCGCGATCGCGCGCCGAAGAGCGCCCCAGAGGAAACCGCATGCTGTACGCCATCCTGGCCTATCACGAGGAACAGACCGTCCAGTCCTGGACGCCCGACGAAGACGCCGCCCTGATGACCGACCTGCTGGAGGTCAACGCCCGCCTCGTCCGCGAGGGCCGGCTGGGCCCGGCGGCGCGGCTGGGCGCCACGGGCGGCGGCGTCACCCTGCGCGGGCCCGGCGCCGG
Source organism: Caulobacter sp. P4_E5 (assembly GCF_056401555.1). Lineage (NCBI taxonomy): Bacteria > Pseudomonadati > Pseudomonadota > Alphaproteobacteria > Caulobacterales > Caulobacteraceae > Caulobacter > Caulobacter sp. P4_E5. The sequence continues at coordinate 18,278 of NZ_JBFUJD010000047.1, read as the reverse complement.
CTTCATCACCGACGGTCCCTTCGCGGAGACCAAGGAGCAGTTGCTGGGCCTCTACGTGGTGGACGCGGCCTCTCGGGACGAGGCGGTCGGCATCGCCCGCGACCTGCGCAAGGCCAACCCCACCGCGGTCTACGAGATCCGGCCGGTCCTGCTGTATCTGCCCGGCGCGCCGTTCCCGGTGACCGAGGCRCCCGCTCCCTAGCCGCGAAACGTTTGTCCGACAAAAGTGATCGTTACCAGATTTCCTCGGTCGCAAGAGTCACGTTGGTCGCGTTAGGGTCCCCCCGAATTGGGGTGACCGCGGGCGACGCGCGGCGCATTTGAGGGAAGGAACTAAGCGTATGGGGGCTGACAGCCAAGCCGCGCCCGGCCAAGTGAAGGCGGGGAAGGGGCGCGACGCGCTGGTGATCGGAGCATCTTCGCTCGGCACCGTGTTCGAGTGGTACGACTTCTATCTCTACGGCTCGCTGGCGGTGATCATCACCGGCCACTTCTTTTCGGGCGTCAACGAGACGACCGGCTTCATCCTGGCCCTGCTGGCCTTCGCCGCCGGCTTCGCGATCCGCCCGCTAGGCGCGGTGATCTTCGGACGCCTGGGCGACATCTGGGGCCGCAAGAACACCTTCCTGATCACCATGCTGCTGATGGGCCTGTCGACCTTCGTCGTCGGCCTGCTGCCCTCGTACGAACAGATCGGCGTGGCCGCCCCGATCGCCCTGATCGTCATGCGCCTGGTCCAGGGCCTGGCCCTGGGCGGCGAGTACGGCGGCGCGGCGACCTATGTCGCCGAGCACGCGCCGGACGGAAAGCGCGGCTTCTACACCAGCTGGATCCAGACCACGGCGACCGTGGGTCTGTTCCTGTCGCTGCTGGTGATCCTGGTCACCCGGACGCAACTGGGCGAGGACGCCTTCAAGGCCTGGGGCTGGCGCATCCCGTTCCTGGTCTCGCTGCTGCTGCTGGGCGTGTCGCTGTGGATCCGCCTGAAGCTGCACGAGAGCCCGACCTTCCAGCGCATGATCGCCGAAGGCAAAGGCACCAAGAAGCCGCTGGCCGAGGCCTTCGGCAATTGGAAGAACCTCAAGGTCGTGTTCCTGGCGCTGTTCGGCCTGACCATGGGCCAGGCGGTGGTCTGGTACACCGGCCAATTCTACGCCCAGTTCTTCCTCGAGAAGACGCTGAAGCTGGACGGCGCCCACGCCAACATGCTGATCGCCACCAGCCTGCTGATCGGCACGCCGTTCTTCGTGTTCTTCGGCTGGCTGTCGGACAAGATCGGCCGCAAGTGGATCATCATCATCGGCTGCGTGCTGGCGGCGGCGACCTACTTCCCGATCTTCAAGGCCATCACCGTGGCCGCCAATCCCGTGCTGGCGCGGGCCGAGGCCTCGGCTCCGGTCGTGGTGTCGGCCGACCCGGCCTCGTGCGCCTTCCAGTTCGATCCGGTCGGCAAGGCCAAGTTCAACACGCCCTGCGACGTGGCCAAGGCTTATCTGGCCAAGGCCGGGGTCAGCTACAGCGCTCACGCCGCCCCGGCCGGCGCGGCGACCAGCGTCAAGGTCGGCGGCGTCACCCTCGACGGCTTCGATTCCAAAGGCGCCACGGGCAAAGCTTTCGCTGACGCTCGCAAGGCCTGGGAAGCCGATCTCGGCGACCAGCTGAAGGCCGCCGGTTACCCGGCCAAGGCTGACCCGGCCCTGGTCGACAAGCCCAAGGTCATCGGTCTGCTGGCCCTGCTGGTGATCTATGTGACCATGGTCTACGGCCCGATCGCGGCCATGCTGGTCGAGATGTTCCCGACCCGGATCCGCTACACGGCCATGTCGCTGCCCTACCACATCGGCAACGGCTGGTTCGGCGGCTTCCTGCCGACCACGGCCTTCGCCATCGTTGCGGCCACCGGCGATATCTATTCTGGCCTCTGGTACCCGGTGATCATCGCGGCGGTGACCGCCGTTATCGGTGGTCTGTTCCTGAAGGATACGCGGCACAATCCGATCGAGGATTAGACCTTTAAAGCTGTCATCCCGGCCAAGCGCGCAGCGCGCCGAGCCGGGACCGCCGCAAGCGCTGAGTTTCTTGCGGTCCCGGCTCTCCGCTTCGCTACGGCCGGGATGACAGATCAGGTGTGACCAAGCGATAGGCGCCCGGCCCTGTTCGAGGCCAAGGTTCCCGCCGCCGGGTTGCCATCTTCCCGCCAATGAGCTTGGCTGCGCTCCGAGGGGAGCGTTGATGGCTCAGGACGACGAAGACAGGCGCGCCTGGTTCCGACGGGAAATCCTGCCGTTGGAGCCGGACCTGACGGCCTATGCCCGACAGTTCTGCCGCGACGGCCAGACCGATCCCGAGGACCTGGTCCACGAGACCTTCGCGCGCGCCATCGCCTGCAAGACCTGGCGCGAAGTGAGCAATCCGGCCGCCTTCGCCACCCGCATCCTGCGCAACTGCGCCCTGGACGCCCTGCGCCGCCGCAAGGTTCTGACCATCACCGCCGTCGCCGATTTCGAACGGATCGAGCCGATGGACGAGGCGCCCGGCGCCCAAATGGTGCTCGAATCACGTGAGGAGCTGCGGGCCCTGGCCGACGCGATCGCCGAGCTGCCCGCCCAGTGCCGCCGCGCCTTCACGTTGAGAAAAGTTTACAGCCTCTCGCCGGAGGAGATAGCGGTTCGGATGGGCCTATCCGTCTCTACTGTTGAGAAGCATCTGGTGAAGGGTCTTCGCTACTGTTCCGACAAGCTCGGACGGCGTATCGGACGCAAGAACAAGGTCGACGAAGGACGCTCATGGAGCGCGAAACGGGATCACGACGCGAAACGGTGAGACAGGCGGCCGCCCTCTGGGTGGTCCGGCTTGACGATCCTTCGTGCTCGGACGCCGATCGCGCCGCCTTCCAGGCCTGGCGCGACGAAAGCCATGAACACGAAGCCGCCTTCGAGCGCGAGGCCGTCGCCTGGGCGCGGCTGGACCGGCTGCGCGCGCTGCGTCCGCCCGGCGAGCGTCCGGACCGCGATCTGCTGGAGCCGGCGCGTCGCGCCTCATTGCCTGGCCTGAGCCGGTCGCCGTGGGCGCGGGGCATGGCCGCCGCGGCCGTGGCCGCCCTGGTCGTGACCGGGGTGATGTCGTTCGGGACCTCGACCGCCTACGCCACCGCGATCGGCGAGCGCCGGGTGGTGGTGCTCAGCGACAACAGCCGTATCGAGCTGAACACCGACAGCAAGGTCGTGGTCCGCTATCGCAACGGCGTCCGCGAGGTGCGGCTGGTGCGGGGCGAAGCCGTGTTCGAGGCCGCCAAGGACGCGCGGCCATTCGTGATCAAGGCCGCCGACGCGGTGATGCAGGCCGACGGTTCCGCCGAACTGGCCGTGCGCCTGCGCTCGGACGGGGCGGTGGTCACGGTCCGCAAGGGCGCGGTCGACCTGGATCCCGAACCGACCGAGCGCAAGGACGAGCTGCGCCTGAACGCCGGCGTGGCGGCGATCTACGGCTCGGCCGGCAGCCGTTCGCGGGCCGTGTCCGAGAGCGAAATCGACCGGGCGCTGGCCTGGCGTCAGGGCGCCATCGCCCTGAACGGCCAGTCGCTGGAACAGGCGGTCGCCGAGTTCAACCGCTACAATCGCCAGCAGGTCAGCATCACCGACCCGTCGATCTCGGGCCTGCGTCTGGCCGGCTATTTCCAGACCACCGAGCCCAAGGGCTTCGTCGCCGCCGTGACCAGCGCCTTCCCGGTGCGGGCCACGGAAGGCGCCGACGGTACGATCCGCCTGTCACGGCGGGGGTAGCGTTAGAAGCCTTAGAAGTTGTCATCCCGGCCGCAGCGAAGCGGAGAGCCGGGACCGCCGGAAACGCCGGCGCTTGTTGCGGTCCCGGCTCGGCGCGCTACGCGCTTGGCCGGGATGACAGTTTCTTGTGTCCGAAAAAGTTCCATCCGCCATGGCGGAAAACGGACATTGCAGCGTCGGTCTGATGAAGGCGTCTTCCCATGGGGATGGAGGGCGCCGAGAGGGGCTACGAAGAGCATGTCGATCGACACCCGGCGCCGCACGGTTCGCGGTTTCCTGATGGCGTCCGCCGCGGTCCTGGTCCTGGCCGGTCCGGCCCTGGCGCAGGGGGCTCGACACACGTTCAACATTCCGGCCGGCGACGCGGTGACCGCGCTGCAGACCTTCGCCAAGCAGTCGGGCAAGCAGGTGCTGTTCCCGTTCGAGGCCGCCTCGGGCAAACGCACGCCGGCGGTGACCGGCGACGTCGCCGACGCCGACGCCCTGGCGCGGCTGGCCAAGGCCGCCGGCCTGGTGGTCGCGGCCGACGACGGCAAGACCGTCACGCTACGTCCGGCCTCGGCCGAAGTCTCCGCGTCTCCGCCCCCCCAGTCCTTGAGCGCGGGGGCCGGCGCGACTGAAGAAGAGGCCCAGGTCGTCGAAACCGTCGTGGTCGTCGGTTCGCAGATCGAGGGCGCGCGGACCACCGAAGCCCTGCCGGTGACGGTGGTCGGCGAGAACGACATCATCGCCACGGGCGCGGTGTCGGGCGACGAGCTGTTCCGTTCGATCCCGCAGGCCGGCGACGTCCAGTTCCAGGAAGCTCGCACGACCGGCAACCTGAACGACGCGCGCGGGGATGTCTCGTCGCTAAACCTGCGCAGCCTGGGCACCGGCAACACCCTGGCCCTGCTGAACGGCCGCCGCGCCGTGCTGGCCCCGGGCAGCCAGACCGAGAACCTGGTGCCGGTCCAGACGGTCAACACCAACTCGTTCCCGGTCGCCGGCATCAAGCGGGTGGAAGTCCTGCGCGACGGCGCCGCCGCCATCTACGGCACGGACGCCGTGGCCGGCGTGGTCAACACCGTGCTCGACACCCGCTTCCGCGGTCTGAAGATGGAAGCGCAATACGGCGGCTCGGAAGGGACCAGCTATCGCGAAGGCTCGTTCAGCCTGAAGGCCGGCACGCGGCTGGAGGACGGCACGCGCCTGACCTTCTTCGGCAACTACACCAGCCGCAGCCGCCTGATGGCCAGCGAGCGCGACTACGCCGCCAGCGAGGACCACCGCGCCCAGGTGGCCGGCACGCCTTGGGTCGACAACACCACCTTCGACAGCCGCTCGACCGCCAGCCCCTGGGGCTCGTTCACGGTGATCCCGCCGACCACGACGGTGCGCCAGGGCGCGACGGCCCTGACCACCTCGGGCGTCTTCCATGTCGAGCCGGTCGGCAACACCGCCGCCGGCTGCTCCAGCACCGTGCTGACGGGCAGCCTCTGCCTGAAGTCGGGCACGATCACCGGCGCGGCCGACCGCGCCTTGCGCTACGACGAGAACCCGGACCGCACCCTGAAGGGCGGCGTCGAACGCACCAACCTGTTCTCGACCGTCGAGCACGAGATCGGCAAGCTGACGGCCTATGGCGAGGCGGGCTACTACCACGCCCTGTTCACCGGCAGCCGCGAGCAGTCGGCCCCGCTCAGCACCGCGCCGATCAGCATCGCCGCCAACGCCTATTGGAACCCCTTCGGCCCGACCACCAGCCCCAACCGGCTGGCGGGCCTGACCGGCGTGCCGACCACGGGCCTGGCGATGAACATCACCACCTACCGCCCGGTCGACACCGGCCCGCGCACCTACACCGTCACCGACGACAGCTATCGCCTGCTGGGCGGGCTGAAGGGCGCGTGGCACGGCTGGAAGTGGGACTCGGCCATGCTGTACTCGGCCGCCCGCACCAAGGACATGACGCACGACGCGATCAGCAACACCCTGTTCCAGCAGGCGCTGAACCGCACCGACGCCACGGCCTACAACCCGTTCAACGGCGGGTCGCTGGGCAACTATTCGGTCGGCGACGCCACGCCCAACGACCGCGCCACGATCAATGCGTTCCTGATCAACGTCTATCGGATCAGCAAGACCTCGCTGGCCCTGGCCGACTTCAAGATCTCCAAGAAGGACCTGTTCACCCTGCCGGGCGGCGATGTCGGCTTCGCGGCCGGCGTCGAGTGGCGCCGCGAGACCTACAAGGACGATCGCGACGACCGCCTGGACGGCAAGATCAAGTACACCAACAGCGTCACCGGCGTGACCTACGGCACCGACGTGATGGGCGCCTCGGGCGCGCCGAACATCTCGGGCCGCCGCTCGGTGACCTCGGCCTTCTTCGAACTGGCCGTGCCGATCATCTCGCCCGAGATGCACATCCCGTTCGTCGAGGAGATCAGCCTGCAGATCGCCGCCCGCGACGAGGACTATTCCGACTTCGGCAATGTGCTGAAGCCCAAGGGCGCGATCTACTGGAAGGTCGGCCAGGGCCTGGCCATCCGCGGCTCGGTCTCGCAGAGCTTCCGCGCGCCGAACCTGCCGCAGTTCTACAGCGACGGCTCGACGGTCTCGAACACCCGCACCGACTACGCCGCCTGCCGGATCAACAACCCGGCGGCGACCACCTGCCCCAGCGGCAGCACGATCGAGGTGCGCAGCGGCAACAAGAACCTGCGGCCGGAAGAGGCCGACAACGCCACCGTCGGCGTCGTCTATCAGCCGACCTTCATCCCCCGCCAGTTCGGCGGCCTGACCCTGACGGCGGACTTCTGGTCGATCCGCGAGAAGAACATCATCGGCATCCTGGGCGGTTACAACCAGATCGCCTACGACTGGCTGCTGCGCCAGGGCGGCTCGTCCAACCCAAATGTCGTCCGCGACGCGCCGGTCGGCGCGGCCACCGTCGGCAACATCGCCTATATCCAGGACACCTATCAGAACCTGCAGCCGCGCATGGTCCAGGGCGTCGACTTCTCGCTGGACTACGACCTGGACGACACCGCCTGGGGCGACTTCGGCCTCAGCGTCAATGTCGCCAAGCTGCTCAAGTACGACCAGTCGCCCAGCCCGATCGAGAGCCTGCTGCAGCAGGCGGTCGCCGCCGGTTCGCTGCCGGGCGTGTCGATCGCCAGCGCCGGCAACCAGATCAAGATGGACGGCTTCCCCGAGTTCCGCGGCACGGCCAGCTTCACCTGGCGCTACAACGGCTGGGGCGCCGGCGCCTTCGTCAACTATGTCGGCGAGGTCTACGACACCGGTCCGTCCCAGGTGAACGGCCAGTACTTCCCGGTCAAGGACTGGACCACGGTCAGCCTCTACGGCCAGTACGCGTTCAAGGACGGCAGGTTCGACGGCTCCACCGTCCGGGTCGGCGTCCGCAACGTCGGCGACAAGGACCCGCCGATCGCCTCGTCCAACTTCGGCTATCTGGGCGCCCTGCACAACGCCACGGGCCGCTACTGGTACATGAACCTGAGCAAGAGGTTCTAGACCCTCCCTTCTCGCGCCCCGATCCGGGGCCGAGGTGATCGCGCCGCGGGGGACAATCCTCCCACCGAACGTCCCCTAAACGCGCGATCCATCGCCGCCGGAGCTGCCCCTCCGGCGGCGATATTCGTTTTGGGGATGGGGAAAGCGCCCCCTCCGTCTCGTCGCCTATTGGCGCCGATCCACCTCCCCCGCTGCGCAGGGGAGGAGGGTTTCCTCCTCACCCGTGAAACGGGGGAGGTGGCGCGATGCGAAGCATCGTGACGGAGGGGGCGTCGTCTCGAGCTATTTCCCGCTCACCGCCGGCCCGTACAGCATCCCGTTGAACAGGAACTTGAACGTGCCCCACGACTGGGCGCGCTGGGTGATCTCCGGGCCGAAGGCGAAGACCTTGCCCTTGCCGACGTCGATGTCGAGCATGGCCGTCGAGCCCTTCAGCCTGTCCTGGCCGACGGCCCAGCCGCTGCGCAGGGGCTTGTCGCTGTCGAACCACGAGACCCGCGCCACGCCCTTGGCCTCGGCCTTCAGCGTGAAGGTCGGGCTGCGGTCGAAGAAGACGTCGACCTGATCGCTCGCGCCATAGGCCAGCGGCTGTTTGGGATCGACCTTGGCCCGCAGCACCGAGCCGGGGATATAGAGCTCGCGCGTCGTCAGGGCCTTCAGCTCGCCGTTCTCGAGCTTGGCGGTGGCGACCTCGACCGGCGCGCCCAGCGCCGTGGCCAAGCGGGTCGAGGCGCCGATCGCCACCACGGTGCCGCCGCCCTTCACGAAGTCGGCGATCTGGGGCAGCGTTTTCTCGTCGCTCACCCGGCCCAGCCAGGCGCGGTACTCGGCCGGGATCTCCTCGGGCTTGGGCTGGGTCGATGGGCGGCCGGCCTTGAATGGGCCGTCGGCCGGAGCCGGGACCACGCCATCCGGGAACACCAGGACGTCGAAGTCCTTGGCGATGTCGCCGGCGTCCAGGCGCTGGGGATAGACCACCTGGAACGGGGCCTCGAACCTCTCGAGCATCCAGCGGTTCCAGCCCGAGGGCATCGAGCCGCCATAGACGTCGACCAGGCCGATGCGGACCGGCTTCAGCGCGATGGTCGCGCCCGACGGCTTGCCGCCCACGGCATAGGCGTCGACGCCCAGGTCCCTGACGCTCTTGTCGATCACCGCCTTGGCGGCGGGCGAGGCAGGGACCCAGATGGCGCCGGGGCCGAAGGCGACCCTGTCGCCATGGGGGCCGGCCTTGGCGCCGTCCTTGAGCCAATAGACCTTGGCGCCGGCCTTCAGCAGGCGGTTGGTCAGGGTGAAGCTGGCGTTGGTCTCGTGGCTGACCAGCCAGCCCGCGCTCCCAGCGCCCTTCACCGAACCCGGCGTCACGGCGATCAGGTCGGGGACGCGGGTGGTCGGGGCCTCGAAGCCATCGAGAATTCGGTCGAACTTGATCCCCATCTGGTAGGCCAGGGTGTAGCCAGTGACGTCGTACGGCGCTTTCGGTGGGCCGCCTGGATATTCCAGGTCGTGCGGGTGGTCCTGGGGTTCGAACATGTCCAGCACGTGCGGACGATAGGCCTGGGCGGTGCGCACCACGTAGGAGCCGGCGGGATAGGTCTTGCCGCCGATCGCGAAGGGCTTGGTCGCCTTGTCGACGTCGACGCCGGTCTTGATCAGGGCGTTCAGGAAGGCCGTCACGGTCGGCATGTCGGCCTGGTCGGACGGGATGACATAGGCGCGGGCGTCGCGTTCCTCCGGCGTCTGCAGCACCGACTTGTAGAGCCCGGGGTCGACGGCGTCGCGGCCCGGGCCGGGCTTGCCCTTGCCGGCGGCGGCCAGTTCCTCGACCCGGGTCGGGGTGATCGTCCAGCTGTCGCGCGAGCCGCGCTTGATGCCGTTGTCGCCCATCTTCCAGATGTTGAAGAGCAGGCGCTCGCGGTTGCGGGACGCGTAGTCCAGCACCGCCAGGTTCATGGTCTGCTGATAGTCCAGTGAGTCCTGCAAATGCCATTCGCGCGGCGCGATCGGGGCGGGGCGGTCGTTGCCGGGCAGCTGCAGCTCCGGCACCAGATTGACCGTGGTCGGGGTCGGGCCGCCGATGATCTCGGTCAAGAGGCCGATCGAATTGTGGAAGTAGGCGACCGACCGCTCCATGCCGTTGTGCCAGGTGGAGTAGGGGGCGGCGCTGCGCGCGCCCGAGCCTTGCTTGTCCTCGGCCACCAGGCGGCTGTGCATGGCCATGCCGACCTCCTGCAGCTCGGTCATGACCAGCGGGTCGTAGTTGAAGTTGAACGGGTCGCGGAACGGCGGGACGAACACCACCATGCCGTTGGGGCCGGTCTGGTGCTGGTTGTAGACGATCTGCGGGTACCACTCGCGGAACAGCTGCTTGTTGACGTTGGTCGTCTCGGCCATGGCCGACATGAAGCTGTCGCGGTTGTTATCGTGGCCGATATACTTGTGGTACAGGCGCGGCAGCGAGCCGAACTCGCGCGTCTTCGGATCCTGGTTGCGCATGTACCAGTCCGAGATCATCTCCATCCCGTCCGGATTGTCCTGCGCGAACAGGATGATGCAGTCGTCCAGCAGGCGCAGGGTCTCGGCGTCGGTCTGGGTCAGCATCCGGTACAGCACCTGGATCTGGCCTTGCGAAGTGATGGTCTCGTTGGCGTGCAGGCCAGCGTCGATCCAGACCACGGCCTTGCCTTGGGCGGCCAGCTTGCGGGCCTCGTCCTGTGAGACGCCCTCGGCCTTGGCCAGCTTGCGGGCGATGGCCTTGTAGTCGTCGAGCTTGGCGAGGTTGGCCGGCGAGGAGACGACCGCCATCCACATGGTGCGGCCTTCCTCGGTCTTGCCGATGTCGACCAGCTTCATCCGGTCCGACTGGCCGGCCAGGGTCTTCAGATAGGCCTCGTAGGCGGTGTAGTCGGCCAGGAAGTAGTCGCTGCCGATTGGCTGGGCGAAGGCCTTGTCGGGCGCGGTGATGTCAGCGGCGATCGCGCCGCTCATCCCGCCGAAAGCCAGCACCACGCCGAGGGCCGCCCCGGCCATCGCTGAACCACGCGTCATCGTTCTACCCCGTAAGCCCTCGGCGACTCCTTCAGGATGATGGCCGCCTCTCTGAACCGACGAAGCTGGAGCGGATTTCCGCCGTCGGAGCAACGGCGAGGCCAGCCCATTTTTTGGGGCGAAAGGTTTTGGCAAAAGGAAAGGGGCCGTCCTCGCGGACGGCCCCTCCATCTCATCGGGTCATACTCACGCGACCCGTACGCGAGATAGCGCTTCGGCGTGGCCGCATCATGGCCGCCGAAACCGGCGACCACTTTTGGCGACACGCTTGGCCTAGTACTTCATGCGGACGCCCACCCGGAAGTAGCGGCCCACGATGCCCGACTGCGAATAGGTCGGGTTCCAGTTGACGGCGGCGTAGTTGGCCGGGTTGAACATCGGGCCGGTGTCGAACAGGTTCATCACGTCGGCATAGACCGTCGCGTGCTCGGTCACGTCGTAGGCGCCCGTCAGGTCGACGGTCGTGAACGACTTGATGCGGCAGTTGAACTCGGCGCTGCCGTAGAGGCAGCCCTCCTGATAGCTGTCGTCGCCTTGGCGCATGCCGCTGGTGTAGTTCATCGTGCCCGTCACGTGGATCGGGCCGCGCTCGAACGTGTTGGTCCACTGCAGGCGGTTCTTGGGAGTGCCGGCGCCCGACGACAGCACGTAGGGCCCTTCGGTGCCCACATAGTCATACGTCGTACCGTCCTGGGTGTACTTGTAGTTGAAGATGGTCGTGGCATCGAGGTTGCTCGTCCACTTCACGTCGGCCGGCAGGTAGAAGGTGGCCTGGACGTTCAGGTCGAGGCCGCTGGTCATCAGCGAGTCGGCGTTGATGTAGGGCGAGGCGACTGAGAGCACGCGCGGCAGGGCCGTGGGGTGTTCCGGGTCGATCGCGTCGGCGACCACCGTATAGCCGGCCGGGATGGCCTGGCCGGCGTAGTAGGCGGCGAGAGCCGTACCCGCGCTGGCCTGGGCGATCACGTCGTTCTTCTTGATGTGATAGTAGTCCAGCGACACGCTGAAGGCGCGCGTCGGGGCCCAGACTGCGCCCAAGGTGTAGCTGGTCGACTTCTCCGGCTTCAGGTCCGGATTGGCCGTGGTGATCGACGAGAGCGAATAGGCCTTGGTGTACTCGTTGTTGCCGTGGGCGTCACGGAACGCGGCGTACTGGTCGCCCTTGAACGAGAACGTCGTGAAGCCCTGGCTGGCCGAGTTGCCCGCTTCCGAGAAGCTTGGCGCCCGGAAGCCCTTCGAGATCGTCCCGCGCAGGGCGAGCGACTTGATGGGCGTGAACTTGACGCCGAGCTTCGGCGAGAAGTTATCGCCGAAGTCCGAATAGTGGTCGTAGCGGCCCGACAGGTTCACTTCGATCTGGCTGGTGACCGGCAGGCCCAGTTCGGCGAAGGCCGAGGCGACCGTGCGGTTGCCTTCGGTGCGGGCGTTGCCCAGGCCCTGGGCGTCGTTGACCGGGTTCAGGGCCGGATCGTTGGTGGCTTCGTAGCGGAACTCGCCGCCGACGCCGAGCTGGGCGTCGCCGCCCGGCAGGCTGAACACGCTGCGCGAGGCCTGGAAGTTCACCGAGTCCATGTCGGTGGTCGAGGTCTTGGCCAGCACGGGCGACAGGGCGTCGCGGACGGCCTGGCTGTTCTGCGACGGGTCCACGAAGTTGTAGGCGCCCGTCTGGATGTCGCTCATCAGCTGCTTGTAGCTGAGGAAGCCGGTCTGGGCGCTTTCCAGGGTGTCGTGGGCGATCACCACGTTGGCCTGGTAGTCCCAGTCCATCGCCGAGCCCTTCACGCCGCCGACCAGACGCATCATGCGGTTGGTGTAGCGGGCCGAGGCCGGCAGGTCGCTAAAGCGGTACTTGATCAGGGCGTAGTCGCCGGTCGAGGCGAACGGGTTGTTCGGGTTCAGCCGGCGGTCGGCGGCGGTGGCGCAGCTGACGCCAGCCGAGCAGACATAGACCGGCAGGACCAGGTTCGACAGGTTGTTCGGCGTGCTCGACGAGATGGAGACGGGCGTGCCGTTCACCGACGTCTTGCTCTGGACGAAGCTGCCGCTGATGTAGGCTTCCAGATTGTCGTTCGGCCGGATCGTGAAGCGGCCATACGTGCCGATCCGCGACTGCTTGGGCTGGATGTCGCCGAAGTTGGCGATGTTCTGGGCGCAGTAGGTTCCCATCAGCACGCCGTCTTCGTCGAGCTGCGTGGTCAGGGGCGCGTCGGCGGCGCAGGTGCGCAACGGCTGCCAGACGTTGGTCGGGCTGTCGATCGCCAGGCCGGTGGCCAGGTTGCCCGGCGTGGTCAGGGTGGCGCGCTTGATGTTGCCGTAGAAGGTGCTGCCGCCCGTCTGCGGGTTGTCGTTCGAGCCGCCTGGGATCGAGGACAGGTCGTTGGTGTTGAACGGGAAGCCGCGCTGGTTGCCGCGGATGCGCTTGTCCAGCTGATATTCGACGTCGAAATAGGCATTGTACTTGTCGGTATCGAGGTCGCCATAGCCGAYGTCGCCGTTGAAGCGATACTGGTCGCCGCCGCCATGCTGGCTCTTGCCGTACGAGGCGTCGGCGCTCATGCCCTGGTAGTTCGACTTCATGATGATGTTGACGACGCCGCCGATGGCGTCGGCGCCGTACAGCGACGAGGCGCCGTCCTTCAGGGTCTCGATGCGCTCGACCGCGTTGAACGGGATTGAGTTCAGGTCGACGAACGCCTTCTGGCCGTCGTCGGCCAGCGGGTAGTTGGCGTTGCGCAGGCCGTCGATCATGACCAGGGTCGAGTTCACCGACAGGCCGCGCAGCGACACGCCGGTCGAGCCGGCGGCGAAGCCGTTGCCGAAGGCGGCGGGGATCGAGCCCGAATTGTCGGCCGACAGGCTGCGGATGGCGTCGGCCACCGTGGTGATGCCCTGGGCCTTCAGCTGCTCGTTGGTCTGGACGGTGACCGGCGAGGGCGTGGCGGTGTCGGTGCGGCGCAGCAGCGAGCCGGTGACCACGACGGCCTCGACTTCGTTCTCTTGAGCCGCAGGCTGAGCGGCCGGAGCGGCGGTGGTTTGAGCATTCGCGGCGAAGCCGGCCAGCGTGGCCACGCCCGCGATCATCGTGGTCGTGAGCAGACGACCCCGGCTAATCTTGTACTTCATGTTCGATCCTTCCGGGCCGCCCTCGTCGGCGCGAACGCCGGCGTCCTTACAGCCCGATGCGAGATGAGGTTTCCCGCCGCGATCCGGCGGTTATCGGCGGCTTAGAAGTCTCCAGCCGAAGTGGTCAATCGCACGGTTCGAAATGTAATCGAATTGTCGTGAAGCTGTCTCTTTAAGGCAACGCCTCGCGCCAAATGGGGCATGAATAAGTCAAAGTGGTATCGGTGGCGAAACATGACGGAAATTTAAGGCGGAGCTTGTGGAACATAACTGAAATCCCACCGTTCGCGGAACGACGGAGCTGTATCGCTGCTGGGCGTTAAAATTCGAATAGTTGGTTTTACTGAATAACGATGTTCGCGGGCGCGAAGGTGCGAGACTGAAAATCCCTCTCTCTTAGAGAGAGGGAATGCGCGCGCGCTAGAAACGTCCGCGCGACACTTCCGACGCCGCCAGCAGGACGGCGCCGGCGCCGTAGAGCTGGGTGTCCTCGGCTTCGACATGGTCGGGGGCGTAGCCGACCTGCTGCACCCAGCCGACCTTGCCGTCCGGGTTCACCGCCTTGGCCAAGGCCGACCAGCCCAGGCGAGCCGAGCGAGGGTACTTCGGGTCCTTCAGCAGCCCCTGGTTCACGCCCCAGGCTAGGCCGTAGACAAAGAAGCCGGCGCCGCTGGTCTCGGGCGGGCTATGCTCGGGCGCCAGAAGCGACACCGGCCAGTAGCCGTCGGGCTTTTGCAGCGAAACCAGCTTGGCCGACATCCGCTTGAACAGGGCGACATAGCGCGGCCGGTCGGGGTGGTTGGCCGGCAAGGTCTTCAGGATGTTGACGATCCCCGCATAGACCCAGCCATTGCCGCGGCTCCAGAAGATCTTGCGGCCCTGGTCGTCGCGGCGGTCGAAGAAGCGGCTGTCGCGGAAATAGAGGCCGTGCTCCTTGTCGAGCAGATAGTCGGTGGTCGCCCAGAACTCGCGGTCGCCATAGGCCGCGTAGCGCGGGTCGCCGGTGACGGCCGACAGGGCCGTCCAGGTCGGCGGGGCCATGAACAGGGCGTCGCTCCAGCACCAACGGGCCTGGCAGGGCTGGTCTTCCGTCCCGTCGATGAAGGCCAGGTCGGCTTTCGGCGGGTCGGCCAGGATCGCGTCGAAGCGGGCCTTCACGGGCGCGATCTGGGCCGGGTCGTGGTCGCGGGCGTTCAGCCAGATCCAGGTTTGGGCGATCACGTGGTCGTCGGCGTGCAGCGGCCGCTTGCCCAGGCCCCAGGCCTGCGCCACGCCGTGCGCGCGCATGGCCTGGACGTAGCCGGGATCACCGGTTCGTTCGGCGAAAGCGGTCAGGCCAACATAGAAGGCGCCTTGGATCCAGCCGCGCGGATTCTGTGTGCCCTCGCGGCGGGTCCGGACGTACGCGAATTGGCCGTCCATGTGCCGCAGCTGCCAGTCGGCGACGGCGCGGCCCAGGGTCAGGGCGGAGGCGGACACGTCGACCGTCGCGGCCGGCGGCGCGGACGAGGGCGGGGCGGCGAGCGCTCCCGTAGCGCTGAAAGCCAGGCAGGCCAGGGCGGTCGCGAGCTTCATGCGCATGGTGGTCTTCCCCTCGTGTTCGTCCCGGGCGYCTCTGCGGGCGCTTGGGTTCGGCGACGCCACGGTGGCGGCGACCGTCGAAGGTTGTCTTACCGATCTTGCCGATGACAGGCAAATTTTCGGAAAAGATAGATGACCAATTTGGTCAGGCCAATCCTTGCGCGGCGCCGAGACCACGCTAAGGTGCGCGTCTAAGCTCGCAGGAAGACCCGATGATCTCCGCTTCGATTCGCGCCCTGGCCTTGTCCGCTGGCCTGGCCACCGCCGTCGCCGGCGTCCTTGCCACCACCCCGGCCGCCGCGGGCCCCGTCTGCAGGGCCGACGATGGTTACGCCGCCGACTTCGACGGTCGCCGCACCTTCCGCTGGAAGCCGCAGTGGCTGCGATCGGCCAAGGCCAATGCGAAGGGGGCCGAGCTGTCGCCTGCCTACCAGGCGCTGACGGCGCGCGCCGACAAGGCGCTGGCCGGCCCCGTCTACAGCGTCGTCGACAAGAGCCGCACCCCGCCCAGCGGCGACAAGCACGACTACATCTCGATGGGACCCTACTGGTGGCCCGATCCCGCCCAGCCGAACGGCGAGCCCTATATCCGCAAGGACGGCGAGGTGAACCCCGAGCGCAACACCAACGCCTTCGACGCCGGGCGCATGGACACGATGGCCAGCGCGGTCGAGGCCCTGTCGCTGGCCTACTACTTCACCGACGATTCGAAATACGCGGCCAAGGCCGCCCAGCTGCTGCGCGTCTGGTTCCTGGATCCGACCACGCGGATGAACCCCGGTATGACCTTTGCGCAAGGCGTTCCCGGCCGCACGCCGGGCCGCGCCGAGGGCGTGCTGGACACCTTCCGCCTGCTGCGGGTGGTGGAGTCGATCGGTGTCCTGGCGCCATCCAAGGTGCTGACCTCCGCCGAGCAGAAGGGGCTGGAGGCCTGGTTCGGCGACTACGTCCAGTGGATGCAGACCGCCCCGACCGGCAAGGAGGAGCGCGCGGCCGAGAACAATCACGGTATCTGGTTCGACGACCAGCTGGCGACCTTCGCCCTGTTCGCCCGCAAGCCCGATCTGGCCAGGCGCGTGATCGCCGCCGCCGGTAAGGACCGGATCGATCCGCAGATCGAGGCCGACGGCAAGATGCCCCGCGAACTGGCGCGGACCCGGGGGCTGCACTACAGCTATTTCGCCCTCGAGCCGCTGGTCGGCATGGCCGAGCTGGGGCCCTGCGTCGGCGTCGATCTGTGGACCTACAAGGGGCCGAAGGGGCAGGGGATCCGCGCCGCCTACGACTACCTGGCCCAGTTCGTCGGCAACGAGAAGGCTTTCCCCTACAAGGATCTGAAGCCCGAGGACGCGACCCGCGAGGCGCTGGATCTCTATGACCTGGCCGCCTGGGCCTATGGCGACGCCGGTTTCGCCGCCAAGGCGGAGTTCATCGCCAGGCAGTCGCCAGCGGCCCAGAGCCGGCTGACGATCGCGGCCTATAGGAAGTAGTTTTGCAGATGCGATTTCCCCGGCGAAAGGGGGACGGTCCGCAGCGGCGAACCGCGCGACCTTGGCCGTGAATGTCCGCCATAGCCCTCGCCGCCATCGTGCTCTGCTGGCTATGAGGAATGAGTCCTGAGCCTAAGGGGCGTCACGAGCCCCCAGCATGGTGGACGCGGACACTTCCGGCGCAACAACGGCGAGGTCGTAGCCACGGATGAGCGCGCGCCATTCAGGCGTCAGGGCTTCCAGATCGGCGCCGCGCAAACGGCGCAGATCCACCAGGAACCAGTCGCCCGGCGGCGTGCCCGAAGGACGGGCCAGCGTCACCTCCTTGGACCAGTCGCTGTCCTTGCCCGTGGTCGCATCGAAGTCGTGCACGGCCACTTGGCGGCCGACCCCGTTGTATCCGGCTTGCACGCCTCTCGCGCCGGTCACGATGATATGGAGGGACTTCACGCCCTCTCCGTCGGCGCGTTCGGCGACGAAATTGCCCAGGTCGCGCTGGCCGAGTGGATTGTAGCCCTTGTAGAGATGGTAGCCGCCGAACTTCATCAGTAGGCGTGCCTGCGGCGCCTCGGCAAAATGCGCCACCAGCGTCCGCTTCATCAGCCGCGCCCTGCGCCCGTTCGGATCGCCGCTGCGGGACTGCGAGGCCTGATAGATGGCGCGTGTTTCGCGCAAGGCGGCGAACAGCGCCTTGGCCCGGTCGCCGCCGTCCCGGTCGATGGCTTTCCCCGCCTGATCCAGCGTTGCATCGGTGGCCTTGAGCAGGAACAGGTCCATGGGTGAACCGGAGGTGAGCGCGGCCTGCGTCGCCGTCCGCTCCTGGTCGGCCAGCGCTTCGATCTGGGCGCGGGCGAGCGGTCCTGGACCGGCCGCCAGCATCTGTTCGAGCAAATAGCCGCTCGCGCCCAAGAACTCCTGGTCCAGCCCCCACAGCTTGAAGTCCGGCCCGGCGGCGCCCGCGCAATCGGCCGCCGTCTGGCCCTCGTCGCGGCCGTTGAGGAAGGCCATGGCGTCGGGATGCGAGCGCATGAAGTCGGAAATCAGCTGTTCCCGGTTCGGCGCTCTCAGCCGCGCGTTGACCGCTCCGGCGGCCTCCGGCCCGATCTCGACGACCATGGCCGTCAGGCCGCCGAGCGCCATCAATCGACAGACGTTCGTGGTGAAGGCGGGGATCTCGCGCGAATGATGGCTCTCGCCGATGAGGACGTACCGGCTGGCGTCTATAGCCTCCGATAGTATCGCGGCTCCCGGACCCGAGAAGCCCTCCGGCCGAACTGTCAGCGGCGCCCCTGCCTGCGCCAGCCGGTCCGCGAACGAGAGCGACGCAACGGGCTCGGCGTGGGCGGAAGCCGCGCACAGGCTTGCGAGCGCCAAGGCCGCCGCCATCGATTTCAGCTTCATATCAGTCACCCCTGCTATGAAGCGTCCTTGCGGCGATCTTTGAAAACCACAAGTTAAATCGTGATCACAAGTCTCCTCGCGGCCTGAAATCTGGCATTCGCCCAATGAATGCAAGGGGCGGAAGCGGTCTTCGCCTGGTGGGTTGAACGCGGTCCTTGAGTGACCTGATCAGCCCTGCGATCGTTTTGCCGTGAGATGTAAGGAGGGCTCCTTCTCCGGGGGAGAAGGATTCCCACCCAAGCAAGGACGCTCACCGGAACCCCTCTCTCATGGAGAGAGGGAGGGGCCCGCCGCGTAGCGGTGGGAGGGTGAGTGGGTAGGCGAAGCCCCTGGA
>NZ_JBFUJD010000046.1:0-41243 GCF_056401555.1 Caulobacter sp. P4_E5 | reverse complement strand
TATCGGAGGAACACCATGACCACCTCGCGCGAGATCCGCCTGAAGAGCCGTCCCGTGGGCCTGCCCAAGGCCTCGGACTTCGAACTGGCCACGGTTGACCTGTCGGCGCCGGGCGACGGCGAGATCCAGGTCAAGAATCTCTGGATGTCGGTCGACCCCTATATGCGCGGCCGCATGTACGACCGCCCCAGCTACGTGCCGCCCTTCCAGATCGGCCAGGCCCTGCAGGGCGGCGCGATCGGCGAGGTCGTCGCCTCCAACGACCCGGACTTCAAGCCGGGCGACATCGTCAACTCGATGTTCGGCTGGCGCGAGGCGTTCAACGCCCATCCCAAGTCGCTGGCGGCCGCCGGCATGGGCGCGATCACCAAGATCGACACCCAGGGCGTCCCGCCCCAGGCCTTCCTGAGCGTCGTGGGCATGCCCGGCATGACCGCCTATGCCGGCCTGCTGCGGGTCGCGGCGCTGAAGGACGGCGACGTGGTCTTCGTCTCGGCCGCCGCCGGCGCGGTGGGCTCGGTCGTCTGCCAGATCGCCAAGCTGAAGGGTCATACGGTGATCGGCTCGGCCGGCGGGCCGGAGAAGGTGGCGTTCCTGAAGTCGATCGGCGTCGACCACGTCATCGACTACAAGGCCACGCCCGACGTCGTCGCCGAACTGGCCAAGGTCGCGCCCAAGGGCATCGACGTCTATTTCGAAAACGTCGGCGGCGTGCACCTGGAGGCGGCCCTGAACTCGGCCCGCCCATTCGCCCGCTTCGCCCTGTGCGGGATGATCTCGCAATATAACGAGACCGGTAAGCCCGAAGGCCCGTCCAACATCATCCTGGCGGTCGGCAAGAGCCTGCGGCTGGAGGGCTTCATCGTCTCCAACCACTACGACCTCTATCCGCAGTTCGCCCAGGACATGAGCGCCTGGATCAAGGCCGGCCAGGTCACCTGGAAAGAGACGGTGGAAGAAGGTGTGGAACGCGCGCCGGACGCGTTCCTGAAGCTGTTCTCGGGCGAGAACCTGGGCAAGATGCTGGTGAAGCTGGGGTAGCGGGTCCTACTCGCGGGGCTCGAGCTTCGACACCTCGAGTCCCGCGGGCGTCTTCTTGAACTGGAACGTGACCCGCGAGCCCGGCGCGATCGGCGCCTCGGCGATCACGTCCGCATAGACCTTGAACTTGTCGCGGCCGGGCTTCAGGCCCGCCGCGCTCGCGCCGTCGTGATCGAGCGTGAGAATCTGGCCGTCCAGGCTCGAAATCACACCCTGCGCGTCATAGGCCGGCAGCGATTCCGTCGACGGAACGGCCTCCACGACGCCCGGAATTGACCGCCCTTCCTGTGAAGCTTTTCCGCAGGCGGCCAAGCTCAGCATGGCGAGAAGCGCGGCAAAGTTACGTAGTTTCATGATCTTACCGAAATTCCCCGGATCGGCGAGCACCGCTCGCCTCACACGTTCTTCAAGTTTTTTCTCGCACCTGCGAAATCCGCGTGATTTCTGGTAGCGAATTTGTGATCGAAGTTTTACTGTAGGCCCTACCGGCGGCTCTCCACGCCGGTTTCGACCGTCATGACGCCGTCACACTTCCCCGAGGCCGTTCCCTAGCGGACGCGCGGCGGGGCGGAAAGAGGGTCCGGGGTCGAAATGCGCGGAGAGAGCCCGGTCCGCCGGAAAAGTCCGAGATCTGACGATATGAGCGATCGCTCCGCCCTCTTCGACGTGCGCTCTTCCACGAGCGTGACCCTCGATCAGGTCGTTCGCCGTGACACGGTCGAGATCCCGGCCGAGGTTCCGCTGGCCATGCCGGTCCAGCCGCTGGGCTTCTGGCAAGGCGGCCCGCGCCGCGCCACCGCCCTGGTCGCCAGCATGACCATGCGCCGCTGGCTGGTGGCTCTGTCGACCATCGTCATGGGCTTCGCCGGCTGGAAAGCCACCTTCGACACCGTGGCCCTGGGCGGCGTGACCCGCCTGGAAGCCGTCGTCATCGCTCTGCTTGCGCCCCTCTTCCTGGCCCTGTCGCTGTGGTTCTGCACCGCCGTCGCCGGTTTCGTGATCCTGTTGGGCAAGCCCAAGGATCCGCTCGGCATCGACGGCGAGGCCCCGATGCCCAAGCTGCACACTCGCACCGCCATCCTGATGCCGGTGCACAACGAGGACGCCGCCGCCGTCTTCGCCCGCCTGCGCGCCATGGACGCCTCGATCGCCGAGACCGGCATGAGCCGCCACTTCGACATCTTCGTGCTCAGCGACACCCGCGACGCCCAGGTGGCCCTGGCCGAGCAGGCCTRCTTCGCCCGCTTCCGCCGCGAGGCCCACAGCAGCGTCTACTACCGGGTCCGCAAGGAAAACACCGGCCGCAAGGCCGGCAACGTCGCCGACTGGGTCAGCCGCTGGGGCAGCGCCTACGAGCACATGCTGATCCTGGACGCCGACAGCCTGATGACTGGCGAGGCCATGGTCCGCCTGGCCGACGCCATGGAGCGTCACCCCGGCGCCGGCCTGATCCAGACCATGCCGACGATCATCAACGGCCAGACGATCTTCGCCCGCACCCTACAGTTCGCCACGCGCCTGTACGGTCGCGTCGCCTGGACGGGCCTGGCCTGGTGGTCGGGCTCGGAGAGCTCGTTCTGGGGCCACAACGCCATCGTCCGCACCCGCGCCTTCGCCGAGACCTGCGGCCTGCCGCACCTGGCCGGCCCCAAACCGTTCGGCGGCGAGGTGATGAGCCACGACGCCCTGGAAAGCGCCCTGCTGCGCCGCGGCGGCTGGAGCGTCCACTTGGCCCCCTACCTGGAAGGCTCGTACGAGGAGAGCCCCTCGAACCTGCTGGACTTCGCCACCCGTGACCGTCGCTGGTGCCGCGGCAACGTCCAGCACGTGCCGCTGATCGCCCTGCCCGGCCTGCACTGGATGAGCCGCCTGCACCTGGTGATCGGCGTGCTGAGCTACGCCCTGTCGCCGCTGTGGTTCATCGCCCTGTCGGCCGGCATCACCTCGCGCGCCCTGATGCCCGAGCTGAAGAAGGCCGCCTTCACCATGGCCGATCTGCAGGCCGCCGCCCACGCCCTGATCGACTGGCGCGAGATCCAGGCCACCGCCTGGGCCATGATCATCACCTTCGTCCTGCTGTTCGGCCCCAAGATTCTGGGTTCGATCCTGGTCTTCTCGCGCAAGAGCGAGATCAAGGGCTTCGGCGGCAAGCGCCGCGTCGCCGCCGGCCTGGCCGTCGAAATGCTGCTCTCGGCCCTGGTCGCCCCGATGCTGATGTTCACCCAGACCCGGGCCATCGTCGAGATCCTGGCCGGCAAGGTCGGCGGCTGGGCCACCCAGCGCCGCGACGCCGACAAGGTCGACTTCAAAGAAGCCTCGGCCGCCATGGGCTGGATCAGCGCCACCGGCCTGATCCTGGGCGCGACCTTCTGGTTCACGCCGGACCTGTTCACCTCGACCGCCCCCATCCTGCTGGGCCTGATCCTGGCCGTGCCGCTGACCATGCTGGGCGCCCACAAGGTCGCCGGCCTGAAGCTGAAGACCAATGGCCTGTTCATGACCCCGGAAGAGCGCCGCCCGCCGGCCATCGTCCGCGCCGCGCTCGGCCAATCGTGCGAACCGCCGATCCGCTGGTTCGCCCGCAACGGCCGTCCGATCGGCCCGACGACCAAGATCCGCGACGCGGCCTGATATCTTCCCGCTACCGTCTGGCCCCTCGCGCCGGACGGGAGTAGAAGCGCGGCTTCCTTATCCGCCAAGGAGCCGCGTGCCGTGTCGCGTCTGTTCAGCGCCTATGTGATCGTCGACTGGAGCGCCGCGGCCAAGCCGACCACAGGCGCGGATTCCATCTGGATCGGCGTGCTCAAGCGCGACGTACGCTTCCGGCTGACCTTCGAGAGCTACAATCCCGCCACCCGCGGCGAAGCCGAGGCGAAGCTGGCGGCCGTGCTCGACGACCTGAAGAAGCGCGGCGAGCGCGCCTTGGTGGGGTTCGACTTCCCGCTGGGCTTCCCGCGCGGCTTGTCCAAGGCGCTGTCCCTGCCCGGCGAAACGCCGTGGCGCGCGGTCTGGGATCAGCTGGCCAAGATGGTCAAGGACAAGGCCGACAACACCAACAACCGCTTCGGCGTCGGCTCGGAGATCAACCGGCGCCTGACCGGCGGCCCGTTCCCCTTCTGGGGCTGCCCGCCCAAGGACGCCCTGACCACCCTGCAGCCCAAGCGCCCGCGCGAACATGGTCCGGACGACCTGCCCGAGTACCGCCACGCCGACGAGGCCGCCAACGCCAAGGGCGCGCACTCGATCTGGAAGCTCTATTACAACGGCTCGGTCGGCGGTCAGGCGATCGTCGGCATCCCGGCCGTGCGTCGCCTGAAGGACGCGCGCGGCGCGGCCGTGCGGGTCTGGCCGTTCGAGACCGGCTTCAAGGCCCTGAACGAGGCCGACCTGGACGGCGTCGCGGTGGTGGTGGCCGAGGTCTATCCCTCGATGCTCAAGACCGTTCCGGCGGCCGGCGAGATCAAGGACCTGGCCCAGGTGCGGAACCTGGCCGAGCACTTCGCCAAGTTGGACGAGACCGGCAAGCTGGCCGCCGCCTTCGCCGCGCCGAAGGGCGTGCCGGAAGAGGTGCTGGAGGCGGCGCAGGCCGAAGAGGGCTGGATCCTGGGGGCTTAAAAGCTGTCATCCCGGACAAGCGCGAAGCGCGCCGATCCGGGACCGCAGGAAACACTGAACCTTTTGCGGTCCCGGGTCTTCGCTGCGCTACGCCCGGGATGACAGGTTTTGGTCTTCCGCCAGCTTCCGATCCCGCCTGTCCAAGATCCGGAACCGCGCCAGCAGGAACCCCGCCGCCAGGAAGCTGGTGACGATTACCGACGTCACCACCCCGTTCAGGCCCATGCCGCGCGGGATGGCCAGCCACCAGGCCAGCGGCCCCATGACCAGGGCGTAGCTGATCAGGTGGGTGATGGTCGGGACCCACACCTCGCCCCGCGCTCGCAAGGCCTGGGCCGTCACCACCTGCACCGCGTCCGGGGCCAGGAAGAAGCAGGTCAGCACCAGGGCCGGCAGGATCAGGTGCAGCGCCGCCGGGTCGGTGGTGCAGGCCAAAGCGACCCAGTGCTTGGTGGGATAGAGCAGCAGCCCAGCCAGGACGCCGACCACCCCGATCACCGCGAAGGCGATCCAGCCCGCGCGGGTCATGCCCGCCGGATCGCGCGCGCCATAGGCTCGTCCGACCTGCACGGCCGTGGCCGAGGCGACGCCCAGCGGGATCATGAAGATCACCGCCGCCACGTTCAGCACCACCGCCCAGGCGGCGACGGCCAGTCCGCCGATCCAGCCGGCCACCAGGTTCATGCCGGCGAAGGCCGAGACCTCGAAGAAGTTGGACGCGCCGGCCCCATAGCCGATGCGGCGCTGGGCGATCTCGGCCGTCTTGTCCGGCGCGGGTTTGTCGAACACGCCCAGCGCCCGGGCCTCCTTCATGCGCAGCACGAAGATCACCATGGCCACGGTCATGAAGCTGCGGGCGATGAAGGTCGACCAGGCGCCGCCCACGGCGCCGAGGGCAGGTAGGCCGAAGGTCCCCGGCACCAGCACCAGGTTGGCCAACAGGTTCACCAGGTTGGCCAGCCACATGATGATCGTCACCGGTCCGGGCCGCGACAGGCCCTCGAGCCAGAAGGTCAGGGCCACCGACACGGCGTACAGGGGCAGCGACAGCGAGAAGACGATCAGCGGCGCGGTCGCGCCGTCGGCCAACCCGTCCTTCAAGCCCAGGCTATGCAGGAACAGCGGCCCGAACGCGGCCAGGAGGACCGCCGTCGTCCCTCCGATCCAGCTGGCATAGACCAGCCCCCGCCGCAGCACCGCGCCGGTCTCGTGCGGCCGCCCGCCGCCCATGGCGCGGGCCGTCATCACCTGCACCCCGACCAGCAGACCCACGGTCATGGTCACGAACACCGACGACGGCGCCCAGGCCATGGCGTGGAAGCCCAGCTGGCGGGCCGAGAAGTGGCCGACGACGATGGCGTCGGTCAGGCCCATGACCATGATGCCCAGGCGCGACAGCACGACCGGCCCCGACAGGCGGAGCAGCTCGATCAGATCGGTCATGATGGGGCCGCGCGGCCGCTTCGGAGGAAGCGCCGTTCCGGCCGCGTCGCGCGGCATGGTGGTCACCAAATTTCAAAGAAGGCCGGCAAGGTGGCCCATGCCGGTTTTTCCGGCAACCCGCATTCAGTCACGGTTGGAACATCGCTCCGCCCCAGCGGTTTTGGGGGCTCAGCCCAGGAGCAAGCCCATGGCCGAGACCCAGACCCCGCAATTCGAGCAGGGCGCCGACCGCGTGGCCGACGCCGAGCGCGACATCCAGGCGCCGCTGGACGCCAAGGAGGAGCGATCGTTCAAGTCCCAGGAGGGCCAACCGAAGGACGAGAAGAAGAGCCCGGCCATGCAGGCCGGCGCCCGCCCCTATCCGGCCCCGCCCTTCCCCGAGCAGCACCAGGCCAAGCCGGGTGAGGAGTACAAACTCGACCCGGCCCCGATGTACGACGCGCCGTTCTACAAGGGCTCGGGCAAGCTGGAGCACAAGGTGGCCCTGATCACCGGCGCCGACAGCGGCATCGGCCGAGCCGTGGCCGTGCTGTTCGCCCGCGAAGGCGCGGACGTGGCCATCGCCTATCTCAGCGAGGACAAGGACGCCCAGGAGACCAAGGCCGCCGTCGAGAAGGAGGGACGCCGCGCCATCCTGCTGCCCGGCGACGTCGCCGATCCGGCCTACGCCAAGGCGGCGGTCGAGAAGACGGTGACCGAGCTGGGCCGCCTCGACATCCTGGTCAACAACGCCGCCTTTCAGGAGCACGTCACCGACTTCGAGGACCTGACCGAGGAGCATTTCGACCGCACGCTGCGGACCAATCTCTACGGCTATTTCCACATGGCCAAGGCGGCGGTGAAACACCTGCCGAACGGCGGGTCGATCATCAACACCGGTTCGGTCACCGGCCTGCTCGGCAACAAGGACCTGCTGGACTATTCGATGACCAAGGGCGGCATCCACGCCTTCACCCGCTCGCTGGCCACCCATCTGGTCGAGAAAGGCATCCGCGTGAACGCCGTTGCCCCGGGCCCGGTTTGGACACCCTTGAACCCGGCCGACAAGCTCGGGCCCCAGGTGGCCCAGTTCGGGGCCAAGACCCCGATGAAACGGGCGGCGCAACCCGAGGAGATCGCGCCGGCCTATGTGTTCTTGGCGTCGCCCCAGACGTCCAGCTACATCACCGGCGAGATCCTGCCGATCATCGGGGGTTACAGCGGGGGGTGAGCCCTCGTTGTCATCCCGGCCGCAGCGAAGCGGAGAGCCGGGACCGCCGGAAACGCTGAGCTTCCGACGGTCCCGGATCGGCGCGCTTCGCGCTTGTCCGGGATGACAGGTTTTACAGTCAATGCGGCCAGACCTCTGCCAGCACCTTGGCCTTGCCGTCCTTCAGGCTGACCTCCATCGACGGCTCGTCGGGCTTGCCGGCGGCGAACAGCTCGTAGATCACCCTGCCGTCGGTCTGCTTGCTCTCGATGACCCGCACCGGCGTAATCGCCTTGCCTGAGGCGGCGGCGGTGTCGCGGACCCGCTTGGGCGCGGTCGCCCAGGCGATGTCGCGCTGGGTCTCGACGATCTCCCAACCA
This sequence comes from Caulobacter sp. P4_E5, assembly GCF_056401555.1. Classification (NCBI taxonomy): domain Bacteria; kingdom Pseudomonadati; phylum Pseudomonadota; class Alphaproteobacteria; order Caulobacterales; family Caulobacteraceae; genus Caulobacter; species Caulobacter sp. P4_E5. Next base: position 33,575 of record NZ_JBFUJD010000046.1, on the reverse strand, counting down.
CCGTTCTTCTCCAGCAGGTCGAACTCGATCTCAGAGCCGTCCGGCATCACCCCCTCGACGTCGTAGTAGCGGCGGTCGGCGCGCGCCTTCAGTTCGGCCTCCGTGATGGTCATGGCCGGCGCCGTGGCCTTGACGACGGCGACCACGGCGGCCGGCAGGTCCTTGGGCGCGACCTCGGTGATCTTGGTCTTCGGTCCGTCGGCCAGGGCCGGCAGCGGCGACAGGGCCAGGACGAGGGTCAGGGCGAGAGAGCGGTTCATCGCGGTCTCCTTGAACTTCGGAAAGGATGGCGCGGTTCTAGAACCCCGACGCTGACAACCGCCTGACGCGTGCTATGCCATCGTCTCCGCCAACGGAGTCGCCCATGGCCCGCCGCGTCGCGCTCGTCTCACTGCTGGTCGCCGACTATGACGAGGCGATCACCTTCTATGTCGGCAAGCTGGGCTTCGCCCTGGTCGAGGACACCGACATGGGCGGTGGCAAGCGCTGGGTCGTGGTCTCGCCCGGAACCGAGGGGACCAACTTCCTGCTAGCCCGCGCGACGGGCGACCAGGCCGAGGCGATCGGCCGCCAGGGCGGCGGTCGCGTCTGGCTGTTTCTGCACACGGACGACTTCGAGGGCGACCACGCGCGTATGACCGCCGCCGGGGTGACCTTCCTGGAAGCGCCGCGCCACGAGGCCTACGGGACCGTGGCGGTGTTCGAGGACCTTTCCGGCAATCGCTGGGACCTGCTGCAACCCAAGACCTGAGACCGACATGGCCCGCCTGCTGACCCTCATCGCGGCCATGACCGCGCTCTCCTTAGCCGCCTTGGCCTCGCCCGCCGCGCAGGCGGCGCCGGCCAAGATCCGGGTGCTCTATCTCGACCAGTCGGTCGGCTGGCGGCACGCGCCGGTCACCCGGCCCAAGAACAGCAACGGTCCGACGCAGTCGGAGCTCGCCCTGGCCGAGATCGGCGCGAAGTCCGGTTTCACCGTCGAGTCGACCCAGGACGCCCGCACGATCACGCCCGAAAAGTTGAAGGACATCGACGTCCTCGCCTTCTACACGACCGGCGAGCTGCCGATCCCGGCCGAGACCTGGGCGGCGATCCAAAAATGGATCGAAAGCGGCAAGGGCGGCTTTGTCGGCCTGCACAGCGCCACCGACACCCACTGGGACTATGCGGGCCCCGGCCAGACCTACACCGCCTTCATCAACGGCAAGTTCGCCGGCCATCCGTGGACGCAAGGCACGCCGATCACGGTCCAGGCGCTGGGCGGCAAGGACCCGGTCAACAAGGCTTGGCCGGCGCGGTTCGCCTATGCCGAGGAGATCTATCAGTACTCGGACTACGACCCGGCCAAGGTCCGCGTGCTGCAGGCCCTGGACTTCTCCGACATGGCGTTGAAGCGCCCGTGGTTCGTGCCGATCACCTGGACGCGCCAGATCGGCCAGGGCCGGATGTTCTTCACCAATCTGGGCCACACGCCCAGCACCTGGGACGACCCGCGCTATCGCGCCCAGATCGTCGAGGCGGTGCGCTGGACCGCCCACCGGGCCCCGGGGACGGCCAAGCCCAATCCGGACGAACAGGCCTCGTGGGCGCTGCGTTCGCTGCTGGCTTATGACGGTCGCCCCAAGGCCGAGGTCGAGGCCCGCGTCGCCAAGCTGGCCAAGGCCGACTCCGCCTGGCTGCGCGACGCCGCCGTCCGCACCGCCGCCCTGCGTTCGCTGTGGCCCGCCAAGCCGGACAGCGACAAGGCGCCGTTCGAGGCGGCCTACACGGCGGTGCTGGCCGAGGTGCTGGCCAAGTCCGGCGGCTGATCCGGACCAAAGGCCTCGGCGGCGTAGGTCCTCAGCTGGGCGGCGATATCGTCCGGCCAGCCCTGGATCCGCGCCTCGAAGCCCGTGTCGTCGCCGGCGAACAGAGCCCGCATGGCCTCCTCGAAGCCAGGCAGGTCTCCGCCGATCGCCGAGGCGAACCGGTAGGCCGCCTCGCGGGCCGCGCGGATGCGGTCTGGCCCCTCGCCGGCCCGGCGGGCGGCCTCGACCAGCTTGCGCAGCGCCACCGAGGCCCCGCCCGGCTGGCTCGCCAGCCAGTCCCAGTGGCGCGGCAGCAGGGTGACTTCGCGCGCCACCACGCCCAGCTTGGGCCGGCCACGACCGCGTGGGGCCTCGGTCGGCGGCGACAGGCGCCGGGCCAAAGCCTCCGGGCCGCCGCTGAGGTCGAAATCGACCGAGCGGCCGTCTGGGCCGAAGATCAGCACCCCGCCTTCGCCCGCCAGCGCTTGGGCCGCCAGGGCCGCGTCGAGCCGCGATCCCGCCGCCACGCGCGCGGGACCGTGGAAGACCACATAACCGGTCTCGCCTTCGTCGCCCGCCATCAGTTCAGCCCCTTGGCGTTCAATGTTTCGATCCAGTGGTTGCGGCGATCCTTCAACCGCGCGGCGCGGCCGAAGCGGTCCAGCCCGTCGGCGTCGATTGTCTCGACCGGCTCGAAGGCGAAGGCGTCGGCGCCATGGGCGTTCCAAGCCGCCTGCAGGGTCGGCTCCCGGTGCGAGCCCAGGCGCAGCGAGAACCAGACGCCGTTTTGGCGGGTGGAGAGGTCCGGCGTCGCGCCGACCCACACTTGGCCGGTCGCCGCGCAGCGCACGGCGTAGACACCGGCCTCGACCTTGCGTTCCTTGTAGGTGCGCAGCAGCGCCTTGCGTTCGGACATGCAAATCTCCTCTGGGGGCGAACCTCCCGGCGCGCCTTTTACCCGGATGAAATCTGAAGTCAATAATATCCGGGTAAATTACCCTTGACTGGGCCGATAGGCCACGTAGTCGCGCTCGACCATTCGCCGCATGGCCTCATAGACCGCCGATAGCTCCTCGAAGGCCGAGCGCAGATGGGTCAGCTGGGCGACTTGGGCCTCGGACAGGCTGGCGCCCGCGTCGGCGATCGACGCCGCCTCCGCCACCCACTTGGCGCGCGCGGTGGCGACCGCGACGGCCAGGCGCTGGAAGCGCTCGCCGTCGATATGGGGCACGGTCGCGCCCAGCACCGCCTTGTTCGAGGCGAAGGCGGTGTAGTCGATCTGCTCCAGATAGCCGCGCAGCCGGCGCTGGACCTGGGGATCGCCGTCGTTGGGTTCGAAGTGATCGCCGGTGCGGCGGGTGCTGGAAGTCATGATCGCCATGACGGCCTCCGATCCGGCCGATAGCGGCCGCTCGATAAGGAGCGTGCGCCTCACAGCTTAAGGACGGGTTTAGGATGATGCGGTGGGGAGCCGAGCCCTACATCAGCTTGCGGAAGCTGAAGCGCACCGTGCGGCCCAGCGGGTCAAGGTAGTCGCGCTGGTAGGCCTGAGGCGTCACGCCGTTCTGGTCGCGGACCGTCTGCTTGGCGTCGAGCAGGTTGTCGAAGCCCAGCGACACCTGCGCGCCCTTCAGGATCGGGAACCGCTCGACCGCCTTCTTGCGGGCCGGGACGCCGAAATTGGCGAAGACGTTCACGCCGACGACGGCCAGGTCCGAGAAGTACAGGGTCTGGCCGCCGGTCGCGCCGCCGTTGACCCAGGTCGAGGCCTTCCAGGCGGCGTTGACGCGCGCCCCAAGGCCGTTCTTGAAGTAGCTGCCGTTGACCTGCACCTCGTGGCGCGCCTGGCCGCCGCGCGCGCCAATCGCCGAGCCGTCCAGCTGGTCGAGGACCGGCAGGCCCTTGCGGACGGTGATCTCGTCGGTCAGGCGCCAGGTATGATAGACGGACAGCTGCAATATGCCCTGACCGGGCTGGACCCTGAAGGACGGAGCTCCGCCACCCGGTCCGCCAGGCCCGCCGCCGCCGGGGCCACCGCCCGGTCCGCCGAAGCGCATCATCCCGCCGCCGCCCGGACCACTCCCACCGGGTCCGCCGCCGGGGCGACCGCCGCCGGGACCGCCCACGGCGCCGGGGGTCGGCGTGCCGACCGGCTTGAATAGGTTGAAACCCCAGCGAATGTTCTCGGACTCCGCCCTGGCGAAGTTGACCGGCCGCGCGTTGATCGACAGCAGGCGCCCGGTGGCGTCGCGCGTGAAGCGATCCGGGAACGCGGCTTCCAGGTCCGGCGTGATCGACGGGAACGAGGCGATCATGTTCTTGGTCTGGGCCCGCGTGTAGGTGGCGTTGAACGTCAGCTCGACCTTCTCGAACGGCTTGTAGTTCACGCCCAGCCTTTGGACCTGGCGGTTGTCGTTGCGCAACGCGGCGTTGCCGCCGTCGGTGCGGGAGATGATCACCGTCTGGCCGGTCGTGAAGTCGAACACCGAGACGTTTGGGGTCACCACCACCGGATCGTTGACCTGGTTGGTCGAGGGCGCGCCCTCTTCCTCGGTGTAGCTGACGATAAAGCTGATCGGCTTGAACGGCGACCAGTTGAGCCCGCCGCCCAGGGTGGTCAGCCCGCCCAGGTCCGATAGGTCCTCGTAGCCGAGATTGACGTTGGCCGAGAGGTCGCCCGCCTTGGCCAGGAAGTTCTGCCGCGTGCTGGTGATCGGCAGGTTGAAACTGGTCTGAACGCTCTCGCGGTTGCGGGTGATGTCGCGCGTCGTGGTCACGCCCGAACGGACGGTCCTGGAGTCGAGCGTGCGTGTGTCGGCCCCGACCTTCAGTGTCGTCTGCAAGCCGCCGGCGGGCAACTGGAACAGGGCGCCGCTCAGGACGACCTCGGCGCTGGCCGAGGTCGAGACCGAATGGGCCGTATCGGCTGCGGCGGGCTTGTACAGGTTGGCCGGGATCACCCCGAACGGATTGACGGTCGGATCGCCGGCCGCCACCGCGGCCTGGAAGGCCGAGGCGTCCAGGCCGCGCCCGGTCGTCGTGTCGGTCTTGATGCGGTCGACGTCGCCCGTGAAGTTCCAGCGCCAGTCGCTGATCCGGCCGTTGGCCGCCATGCTGGCCTGGGTGCGCAGCACGTCGACGTCGCGGGTCATGGCCCCCGGCGCGTCGATGTAGCGATAGCCGGTCACGGCCTTCGAGAACGGCGAGAACGGGCTACCCGCCGGCAGGGTGAAGGCCACCCCCGGCAGGCCCAGCAGCCCCCGGCTGCTGGTGTCCTCGAGATTGCCGGTCAGGGTCAGCTGGATCTTCTTGTTGATGTCGCGGGTCACCGAGCCGCGCAGCGTGCCGCGGTCCACCTTGTTCATCAGCGTGCGCGACGCGGTCAGGTCACCGGTGTTGTAGCGCCCCGCCCCCGAGGCGAAGTCGGCCAGGCTGGCTCGGCCGACCAGGGCCGAGCTCGGCGCGCCGGCGAAGGTGACCGTGCTCCCCGCCAGGGCGGACAGCGCCGGGTCGATCTCGGTCCCGCCCACGCCGCTGATGTTGCCGAGCCGGTCGAACGGCTGGCCGTTGGGCGTGCGGACGATGTCGCGGTCGGTCTCCAGCAGGTACGGGTCATGCTGCAGCGAGACGTCGATGTTCCAGCGCTTGTCGCCGTTGATATTTAGGCGGTTGCCGTTGAGGTTGGGTACCACCCGGCCGCCGTCGGTGGCGACCGTGGCCGCCGCCTGGGCCATCAGGGCGTTGTAGTTCTTCTTCAGGATGATGTTCACGACCCGCTGGTCGGCCTTGTAGCCGTAGCTGAGCGCGACCTCCTCGGGGAACACCTGCCACTTCTCGATCGCCTCGGGCGGGATGCCCTGCATTTCCTGGAAGCCCGACATGCGCCGACCGTTGATCAGCATCACCGGACCGCCGCCGCCGTCGCGGCCGCGCGTACTGGTGGTCTGGGGGGCCAGGATGGTCATCAGCTCGGCGATGTTCGCCGCGCCGAGGCCCTGGATCTCCTCGGCGCTCAGTTCCAGGTCCGGCGGGATGTCGCTGTCGACCTTGCCGCGCTTCTCGGCCTCGATGACGAGGCTGTCGACCTCGGTCGGAGCCTCGTCCTTGACCCGCGACGTCTTCTGGTCGTCCTCGGCGACCGCCTCGGTCGGCGACGCGAGCGGCGCGGCCGCGCCGGCCGTCACCGGGTCGAACGCGACAGCGGTCAAGCCGTACAGAAGCAGGGTCGAAAGGGTCATGCAGGCCCACGGAAGCGGAGTGGCGGGACGCCGACGCTTCGCGGCGCCAACGCTGGGTTGATCCTCCTTACGGGCCCCCGAGCTTCACCGCAACGCTCCCAGGAATTAAGAAAAGGCAATGCGGCATAAACCGCACACGGGTGTGTGTTTGAGCGCTTCTAGACCGCTCGACCATTGAAATTACGTCACATTTTCGACGTGGGCGTGTGGCGCCGGAAACGATGTTGCGAGCCGGAAACAAAGCTCGCACACGCGGCGCGGCCCATCCCAAATGACGGGATTCCGCGCCGCTCGGCGGTCGCTCGCGCGAGCGACACAACCTTAGAGCGTCAGCGCTCGATGAAGGCTTGGAAGCCGCCGAAGATCATCCGCTTGCCGTCGAACGGCATGCTGGCCATGTCGGCCTTCATGCGTTCATCGGCCATCACCTTGGCCATCACCGCGTCGCGGCTGGCGCGGTCCGTATAGGTGACCCACGAGAAGATCACGACCTCGTCGTCGGTCGCCTGCACCGCGCGTGGGAAAGAGGTGAGCTCGCCGTAGGGTACGTCGTCAGCGACGCACTCCACATAAGACAGCGCCCCGTGCTCCATCCAGATGTCGCCGCCCTTTTTGGCCAAGGCCTTGTAGGCCTCCAGCTTGTCCTTGGGCACGGGAACCACGAAACCATCGACATAGGCCATGACGTCCTCCTTGTTCGTCGTTGACGACACAAGGACGTTCAGCGGCTCGATGTTCCGACAGCCGCGATCGCGCCGCCGCGAATTTCCTTCATCAGCTCCAGAACGGCCTTGGCGTGGCCGCCAGCCAGGTCGCCGTCCGGGAAGATCGTCATCGGAACATCAGGGACCAGGCCACGGCCCTCCAGGTCCTCGCCCTTCGGCCCCTTGTAGAGCTCGGCCGGCAAGGCCAGTGCCCAGCCATTCGGCAGCGGCTTGGGCAGCTGGTCCGAGAACGCCCCATGGGTCGTCCCGCCCACCTGGCGGACGTTCGGCAGAGCCTTCATCATCAGGGTGAAGGTCTCGCCGGCGCTGACCGTGACGTCGCTGGTGACCAGATAGACCGGTCCGGTGAAGCGCGCGCCGCTGGCTGGCTCGACGCGGACCGGCTGAAGCGGCGCCTTGGCCCCGACACCGACCTTCGAATAGGCCAGGACCGGCTGCTCGGCGAAGCGGCTAGCGATGCGCTGGCTGATGGTGTCGTAGCCGCCGCGGTTGTTGCTGACGTCGACGATCACCGCCCGCGCGCCGGCGAAGGCCGTCATCGCCTCGTCCAGCACCGCGTCCAGCGGCCGGGGATCATCCGGCGCGGCGTTGCGGGCGAAGCCGCCCATGGTCACGAGGTTCAGATAGCCGATGTCCTCGTTCCGCCCCCAGAAGATCCGGTTGTTGGCGGCCTGACGGCCCCGCCCCGCCAGGATCTGGGTCAGGACCCCCTCGCGATAGGCCTGCAGCCAGGCCTTCTCACCGCCGACCGGATCGGCGGCGGCGACGCGGGCCAGGGTGGGCGAAGCGCCGGGCTCGAGATCACGTTGCGCGCCACCGACCATGCCGTGCAGCTCGACATGAGGATCATCCAGGCCCGCGATCAGGCCCGACAGCCCCGTCCATAGCTGAACGTCGGTCGCGGTCGGGCCGACCTGGGCCAGGGCCGCGGCCTTGCGCGCCTTCCAGTCCAGGCCGCGTTCGGCCGAACGCGGATAGAGCTCGGCGAAGGTGTCGGCGGCGAAGGCGACGATCCGGTCGGGCGTCCAGGCGGCCGCGCCGATGCAGGCGGTGGGGAGGTTGGGCAGGCGGTCGAACAGGTAGCGCGTGGCGGAGGCATCGCCGGCCAGGGTGATCGTCCCCTGCCCCTCCGAACGCCAGACCTTCAGGATCTCGTCGGGATCGGACTGCGGCCGCGGATCGGGATAGCAGGCCTCGCCGGTGGTGTGGAACAGCTGCGAGCCGTCCGATCCGAACTGCACGATCCAGCCGTAGCCGCGCGACTTCCAGGCGCCGCGCAGCTCCGTCGCCACCGCGCCGCCCTTGGCTTGCACGGGCCAGAACGGGCTTTCGGCCAGAACTGGCGTGGCGACGGCGAGAACGGCGACCGCCGCCAGGAGACTCAAGCGTTTCATGGCGCGACGGTGAAGCGCTCCCCACCGCCACGCCAGCGAAATCGCGGTTAGGGCTTCGGCCGTACCGCGCTGCCGCCCGAAGGCGGGGCGCCATGCTGGCTGGTCGTTGGCTTATATCCGCCCTGGACCTTCGCCGGTCCGCTGTTGGCCGGACGCGGCTTGTGGCCATCCATAGCGACCGTCCTTCTTCCGGTTTCTTCGGCCATGAGAGCTCCTAGAAAATCTCGACGTGGCGTATGTCCTTACCACACAGCAGGATACTGCGCGCTGGCGTCGCCTGACTCCATTGCCCATTCGCATCGATGGACCAGACGCGTTCGATCAATATATCCCGCTCCTCTCTGCTGGAGGAGGCGAAGGACGATGCGCCAATCAGACCCGCGACTTCTAAATTGTCATTCAAGGTGACCAGGACAAAAGTCCCGCTCTCTATCTTCTCGAACGCGAAATCCCACGCCGCCGCGGTGGGATGCGCGAGCGTGAGTCCTGCGAGACCCGCCAAGCGAGAAAGCCACTCGCCTTGCGCCTCATAGGCCAGGATCAACCCGATCGCCAAAGGGACGAGGCAATACTGCAAAATCCGCCACAGACTTATGTCGATCTCAACGCCGCCTTTCCAATTGAAGAGCGGAAAGGCGACCGCATAGTAGATCGCGGAAAGCGCCGCGTAGTGGACGATACGGTCCTTGAAGCCGGGCTTCGGACCGCTTTGAACGGAAGAGCGCACCGTCAGGATTATCAACCCCGGCGCCAGAAGACTGGCCAGGGCTTTCAGCTTTTCCGTGTCTGGAATGCCGTCCACAATTTCCCCAAAAGCTGTGCGCACGCAGGCTACACAGCCTTTGAGGGAACTCGCAACTCTACTCGGTCTTCAGGTAGATCTCCGAGCCCTGCTCGCGGAACTTCTCGCTCATCTCGGCCATGCCCAGTTCGGCGTTGTTCGGCGCGAGGCCGGCCGCGAAGTCGCGGACCTCGTGGCTGATCTTCATCGAGCAGAACTTGGGACCGCACATCGAGCAGAAGTGGGCGGTCTTGTGCGCTTCCTTCGGCAGGGTCTCGTCGTGGAACTTGCGGGCCGTCTCTGGGTCGAGACCTAGGTTGAACTGGTCCTCCCAGCGGAACTCGAACCGCGCGCGGCTGATGGCGTCGTCCCACATCGCCGCGCCGGGGTGGCCCTTGGCGAGGTCGGCGGCGTGGGCGGCCAGCTTGTAGGTGATGACGCCGGTCTTGACGTCGTCGCGGTCCGGCAGGCCCAGGTGCTCCTTGGGCGTGACGTAGCAGAGCATGGCCGTGCCGAACCAGCCGATCATCGCCGCGCCGATCGCCGAGGTGATGTGGTCGTAGCCAGGCGCGATGTCCGTGGTCAACGGGCCGAGGGTGTAGAACGGGGCCTCGTGGCAGTGCTTCAGCTGCTCGTCCATGTTGGCCTTGATCTTGTGCATGGCCACGTGGCCCGGCCCTTCGATCATCACCTGGACGCCGTGCTTCCACGCCACCTTGGTCAGTTCGCCCAGGGTGCGCAGCTCCGAGAACTGGGCCTCGTCATTGGCGTCGGCGGTCGAGCCCGGGCGCAGGCCATCGCCCAACGAGAACGACACGTCATAGGCGCGCATGATCTCGCAGATGTCCTCGAAGCGCTCGTAGAGGAAGTTCTCCTTGTGGTGCGCCAGGCACCACTTGGCCATGATCGAGCCACCGCGCGAGACGATGCCGGTGACGCGCTTGGCCGTCATCGGGATGAACGGCAGGCGCACGCCGGCGTGGATGGTGAAGTAGTCGACGCCCTGTTCGCACTGCTCGATCAGGGTGTCGCGGAACACTTCCCAGTTCAGGTCCTCGGCCACGCCGTTGACCTTCTCCAGCGCCTGGTAGATCGGCACCGTGCCGATCGGGACGCTCGAGTTGCGGATGATCCAGTCGCGGATGTTGTGGATGTTGCGGCCGGTCGACAGATCCATGACCGTGTCGGCGCCCCAGCGCGTGGCCCAGACCAGCTTGTCGACCTCGTCGGCGACGGTCGATAGCACCGCCGAATTGCCGATGTTGGCGTTGATCTTGACCAGGAAGTTGCGGCCGATCGCCATCGGCTCCAGCTCGCCGTGGTTGATGTTGGCCGGGATGATAGCCCGGCCGCGGGCGATTTCCTGACGCACGAACTCGGGGGTCACGAAGTCGGGGATCGAGGCGCCGAAGTCCTCGCCGTCGCGGACGCACGGGCGGTCCTGCTCGCGGCGCAGGTTCTCGCGGATAGCGACATATTCCATCTCGGCCGTGATGATCCCGGCGCGGGCGTATTCCAGCTGGGTGACCAGCTTGCCCGGCTTGGACCGGTAGATCGTGCGGCTGGTGTCCGGGAATTGGGGAGCCAGGTGCTTGCCCTGGGCGAAGCCGTTGTCCTCGGGCTTCACCTGGCGGGGATCGGCGACGATCTCGACGTCGCCGCGGGCCACGACGAAGGCCTCGCGGGTGCGCGGCAGGCCCTTCTCGATGTCGATGGCCACCGACGGATCGGTATAGGGGCCGGACGGGTCGTAGATGGTCACGGGCGGCTCGTTGGCCGACGGGTGGACGGCCACCTCGCGGAACGGCACGCGCAGCTCGGGGAACAGTTCGCCGGCCTGATAGACCTTGCGCGAGCCGGGGACGGGGCCGGTCGAGATGGTCTCGGCGACGGCCTTGATGGTGGTCTGGACGTTCATATCGGGCGCTCCTCAAGCGATAAGGAGACCCGGACGTGTCGTGCTTGGATCGGTCTGACGGACGGAAAACCAAGCTCCGTCCGCGTTCCCTCCCTTCGCCGGCATGACCCGGATCAGGTTCTACGGGTCAGGGCCAAAGCCCAATCTCAGCCGCGCGAGCGACCCCCCGGTGAACAGAAGGCGGACACTAGGCCGGTTGACGGGCAGGTCAAGGGTGAGCGGCGCTCAGAAGCTTTGCCTTTTTAGTTGTATTGATACTTAATACAATACAAGAGGGTGGAGGTGGGTCGATGGCGAGGGTGGTTGCCTATGCGTTTCCGGGTCGTCTCTATCGGATCCTCAAGCGCAGGCCGTACGTGATCACAGCGACTATCGCGTGCATGGCCGCGATGGTCGGCTTTCTCCTCTATGGGCTCGTCTCCAGCCTCTCGTTACAGATTTTTGGCGCGTGGCTCGCCTTCTTCGCGATCGCTGGGCTTTGCCTGATCAGCCTGGGTCGGCTGGCCCTAGCGATGGTGGGCCGCAAGAACCGGCATCTGCCCTACTACCGCACGGTCGCGGTCTGTATCTCGCTGCTGGTGGCTTGCATTTGCGTGCCCTACGCCGTCGGTAACGCCACGGCCGTCGTCGGGCGCGTGCTGGAAGGCGCTTTTGTCGTCACGCCTCAGGCGGTGACCGGCCTGGAAAACCCGACCCGATCGCCCGCCATCGCCGACACGCTGCGTCGGCGCGCGACCGCAGTGACCACCGTCTACAATTTCCTGACCACCGGCAAGACGACTATTCCCTCGAACGGCTGCTATCCAATCGAGGATGGCCGATGCGTGGCGCGGACCCTACCCACAACCGGCGGCAACGGCTTCTGGTTCGTCATCATCGGCACTGGTTCGTTGTTGTTGTCGCGCGCCCTGGCCGAGGCGCGGGCCGCCATGATCGCCAAGCGGAAGGGCGAGCCGTTCGCGATCATTCCCTATCCCAAATGGGTCGCCGCCTGCGTATATGCCGCGATCCTAGCGCCGGCCACTTACTGTGCGATCGGCTCCCTGCTGTTCCTGAGCCTGGACAGGCATGAAAGCGGATTGGACGCCTTGCGGCAGACCCTCGACCGGGACGAGGCCAGCGCCCTTGGCCTTTCTCCACCGGTCGACATCAACACGACCAGCTTGGTCGCCGGGTTCCAGCCGCCGCTCGGCGCCAAGGACAATACGGCGAAAGACGATTTCGAATCGGCGGTCGTAAGCGCTCGCGCCGCCCTCACGCGCCTGGAGGCCTGGCGCGCGGGTTACAAGGACCTGGCGGTCCAGGTCGCGGAGGACAACAAGAAGGACACTACCGCGGGAGAGTTCCAGAACTACGCGAACCTCCTCGGAAGCCAGCTCTCCTCGACGATCGTCAAGAACCGAACCGCAATACGAACGTGCCTTCAGACCCTCGGCGACATTGGCGTCCTCAACACCAACGCCGTGACCTCCAAAACCCAGCCCGACACCGCTTCGCTGATCGCCAGGGCGAAGAAGCAATGCGACGACGCGACGAAGATGCCGCTGCCTGGCAACGATGAGGCTGGCGGCCGTGTCGCCAAGCCACAAAAGGCATTCTACGCCGGCATGTACGGCTGGCTCTCCAACGCGCCTCCGGCGGCGGTCCGCATCGTCGGCCTGATCGGCTTTGGCCTCTTCGGCGCGGCCATCAGCATGATGGGCCGTCCTGACGAGGCGCCCTACGACTTCACGGACCTCATCGCCGACGAGGACAACGTCAACCGCAATCTAAGGGAGGTTGAGAACAGCCGAAGGGAGGCGAAGGTCGCTCGCGAAGAAGCCGACAAGGCCAACGCAACCCTCAAGGCGCTCAAGGAAAGCAACACTCCGCCCGGGGCCGGCGCGGTGGAGCAGGCGGAAAAACTGGCGACCGAGAAGGACGCCTTCGCGCGAGGCGAAGAGGCCAAGCTCGCCGAGGCGGCCCGGCGTCACGAGGCCGCCCAGACCATGCTGGACACAAAGCGGCGGGCGCTAGTGGACGACCGCAATAGCATCGTCGTCGGACGCGCCGTGACCAACGCCCAGACGGGCGAACGCGCCACCGAGTACACGATCAGCGGCGCGCCAGCCCGCGTTGTGGTCCACGGACTGGGCGCTGCATTCACTGTCTTCCTGGTTGGCGAGGCCGGCGTCCAGCTCCTGTCGGACGGCGGGGAGACTAGCGCGGTCGGCCTCCTGCTGGCCTGCTTCATCGGAGCGGTGTTCGCTCAAGACATCTGGGGAACCGCGCGGGAAACGCTCAAACGCCGAACCGCCGCCATGAAAGACGGCGCCACACCGAAGACGCCCTAGAGTCGCGACGCCGAGAACGTGTCGCAAACCGACGGGTCGCCCTGGTCGTAGCCGCGCGTGAACCAGCGCATGCGCTGGGCGGCGCTGCCGTGGGTGAAGCTGTCGGGCACGACCTGGCCTTGGGTCTGCTTCTGGATGGTGTCGTYGCCGACCGCCGCCGCCGCGCCCAGGCCGTCCTTGATGTCAGCGCGGTTGATGACGATCCGGCCGCCCGAGGCCTCGTTCGCATGCGAAGCCCAGACGCCGGCATAGCAGTCGGCCTGCAACTCCAGCCGCACCGAGCCGCTCTCCTCGCCTCGCGCGCCCAGGCGGCGGGCCTGCTGGTCGGCGCCGAGCAGGTGCTGCACGTGGTGGCCGATCTCGTGGCTGATCACATAGGCGCGGGCGAACTCGCCCTGGGCCCCGAACCGTCCCTCCAGCTCGCTCCAGAACGACAGGTCCAGATAGACCTTCTGGTCGGCCGGGCAATAGAACGGCCCCATGGCCGACTGGCCCGTGCCGCAGCCGGTGCCGGTGGCCTGTTTGTAGAGCACGATCGCCTGGGGCGGCCGGTAGTCGACGCCCTCGCGCTGGAAGATCGGCCCCCAGACCTCGCGGTTCGAGGTCTCGATTACATCGACGAACTGGCCTTCCTTGTCGGAGACCTCGCCGCGCGCGCCCTCCTGCTGGGCCGGCTGCTGCAGGCCTTGGGTCGCCTCCATCGTGGTGCGCGGATCGATGCCGAACACGAAATAGCCGATGGCGGCCAGCACCACCGCGCCGACGCCGCCGCCGGCGATACCGACCGGCCCGAGCCCGCGCCGATCCTCGATGTTGCCGGACCGGCGACCGCCTTCCCACTCCATGAGATCCTCAATCCTTCTTGCCGGGTTGTTTGGGTTCGCTGGCGGGCCTGATGGCCAGCATGCGAGCATTGCTTTGCGCCAGCGCATCCTGCGTCAAGCGCTCCATCCGGTCCATGGACCTCGAGAGCTCGGCCTCTCGCCGGGCCGGCTCGTCGATCGGCCGGACGGGCGGCGCGGTCAGCGGCCGCAGATTCGGCGTCCCCGCGCGCTGGGCGTCCAGATCGCGCAGGGCCGCCTGGGTCCGCGCCCGCTCATTGGCGTTGGACATTTCGATCTGGTTGGACAGCAGGTCGCGCCGCGCGTCCTCCACCGCGTGGGCGGCGGCGTTGCGGGCCTGGATGTCGCGCAGGTCCTGGGCGTGCGCGCCGGCGACGCCCAGCGCCGCCAGGCTGACCGACAGCAGAAGAACCGCGCGCGTCATCGGAAACTCCTCAACAGGAACGACCGACGACGCGCCAGGCGCCTAGGGCCGCTTGATCGTGAAACGCGCGAGCTCGGTCTTCGGCGCCGGCCAGTCGGGCTTCAGCTCGGCGGCCTTCGAATAGTCCTTATAGGCCGACTTCACGTCACCCAGGCCCTCGTTGGCCAGGCCACGGTTGAACCAGGCCTTTTCCGGATCCTTGACGCCCAGGGTCAGGCCCTTGTCGATCTGCTCGACGCCTTCCTGATAGCGCTCCTCGCCGACGAAGGTCGCGCCGCGGTTCACATAGGCCTCGCCCAGGTTCGGATCGATGTTGGCGGCCTGGTCGAAATCAGCCCGCGCGGCCGAGAACTGTCGCTGCCGAAGCTGCAGGACGCCGCGGTTCACATAGGTGCGGGCGCGGTCGCGAAAGTTCAGGTTCTCGACCTCCAGCGCCGTCGTGCAGGCCAGCACGGCGCGATCGTCGGTGCGGCCCTTCAAGGCGGCGTCGGAGCATTCCTGGGCCGAGCCGCTGCCGATCACCAGGGTCGAGGCGCCAGCCGTTCCGGCGGCGCCCAGCAGAGCCGCCGCGCATAGGGCGGCGAGCGGGATGGTTCGGGTCATGTCTTCCTCCCTGGGCCGATCATATCCGCCGGCCCTCTACGCCCATCATACCACCACCGCCTCCAATGCTCACGCGCGCAGACGGCCGGCGCGCGATCACTTAGTCGCGAAATTCAAGGTTGCAGAGCGAGCCGACCGCCCTCAACATTCCGACAGCTTCACATTTGGATGTGGCCCATGATCCTGTTCGCCGCATTTGCTCTGGCCGTCGCGGCGACGCCGCAGGAGACCTTCCAGACCAACGAGGTTGCCCCGGCGATCATCCAGCCGCGCAAGGGTCGGGGCGGCGCCGTTCCCTCGGACCTGGAGATCGAACGGCAGCTTGACCTTATGCTGAAGGACCAGCCGGAGAAGGTGATCTGCGTCCGCCTTGTTCGAGGAGGCTCGCGGCTGCCCCACGAGACCTGCAAGACCTTGCGCGGCTGGTACGATTTCGAGACCGGCCGAGGCAAGGAGGGCCAGGTCCGTGACGTCATCGCCACCCTCAAGCACAGTTCGCGCGGCGGCGATGAGGTCGGCGCCAGGGTTGGGGCCGCGCCCTACGAACTGATCGAGATGATCAAGGACCGTTATCGCAGCCCCGCGGCCCGCGCCCAAGCCGCTCAGCGGGCCAAGACGCGCCTCGCCCCCGCGCGCTCGCCAGCGGACCCGCTGACCTCGAACCCTTAGACACGCGCCTTCCCGATCGCGACGGGCGCTGACCGTGCTAACAGAGGCGGCGACTCTGTCAGGGACCGTCGCCAAATGCACCTCGCCCGCTTTCCCCGCGCCCGCTTCGCTCACCTGCCGACGCCCTTGGAGCCGCTGCCCCGCCTGGGCGCCGAGCTGGGCATCGACCTCTGGGTCAAGCGCGACGACTGCACCGGCCTGGCCGGCGGCGGCAACAAGACCCGCAAGCTGGAGTTCCTGCTCGGCGAGGCCCTGGCGCAGGGCGCGGACACCCTGGTGACCCAGGGCGCGGTGCAGTCCAACCACGTACGCCAGACCATCGCCGCCGGCGCCCGTTTCGGTCTGAAGACCGAGGTGATCTTGGAAGAGCGCACCGGCTCCAAGACGTCGGACTACATGGGCAACGGCAATGTGCTGCTCGACAAGCTGATGGGCGCGGCGATCCGCTACGTATCCGGCGGCAGCGACATGGTCGCCGAGCTGGAGGTCACCGCCGAGAGCGTCCGCCAGCGCGGCGGCAAACCCTATGTCATTCCCGGCGGCGGCTCGAACACGGTCGGGGCGTTGGGCTATGTCGACTGCGCCCGCGAACTGATGGTCCAGGCCGACCAGATGGACCTGAAGATCGACCGCCTGGTCACGGCCACCGGCAGCGCCGGCACCCATGCCGGCCTGGTCGCGGGCTTTGCCGCCCTCTCCGTGGATATCCCGATCCTGGGCTTCGGCGTGCGCGCGCCCCAGGCCAAGCAGGAGGAAAACGTCTTCAACCTGGCCGTCGCCACCGCCGAGACGATCGGCGCGGCCGGCCGCGTGACGCGCAAGATGGTGGCAGCCGATTGCGACTATGTCGGCGAAGGCTATGGCCTGGTCGACCAGGCCGTGATCGACGCCCTGGCCCTGGCCGCCCGCACCGAGGGCCTGCTGCTGGACCCGGTCTATTCGGGCAAGGCGATGAAGGGCCTGATCGACCAGGCCCGCAAAGGCGCCTTCATGGGCCAGCGGGTGGTCTTCCTGCACACCGGCGGCGCTCAGGGCCTGTTCGGCTATCAGAGCGTGCTGGAACCGGCGCTGGCCTGAAGGAGCAGTCATGAGCAAGGTTCTCGGCGTCCTCGGCGGCATGGGCCCGGCCGCCACCCTGGACTTCCTGGCCAAGCTGCAGGCGTCGACGCCGGCCAAACGCGAGCAGGACCATCTGCGGGTGCTGGTCGACATCAATCCCAAGGTTCCCGACCGAAACCTCGGCGACTCGGATCCGGGCCCAGTGCTGGCGGCCATGGCGGCCGGCCTGCGCGACGGCGGGGCGCAGGTCCTGGCGATCGCCTGCAACACCGCCCATGCCTATGCGGAGGACGTTCGGGCTAGCGGCCTGCCTCTGGTCGACATGCTGGAAACGGCGGGCCTGGCCGCCAAGGCCAAGGGCGCGACGATCGTCGGCGTGCTGGGCACCAGCCTGGCGCTAGGCCTCTATCGCGACCGCTTCTCGACCATGGGGCTGGAGGTGGTGACACTGGACGACCATGAGCAGGTCGAGTTCATGGCCCTGCTCTATCGCATCAAGCAGGGCGATGTCGGCGAGGCCTCGCGCGAGACCATGGCCGCCCTGGCCCATCGCCTGGTCGGCAAGGGCGCGCAGAGCGTGGTGGCGGGCTGTACGGAAGTGCCGCTGGTGCTGGGCGCGGCGGACCTRTCGGTCCCGTTCCTGGACGCGACGGAAGAGCTGGCCCGGCGCTGCGTGGCCGTCTGCCTAACCTAGCGGGTCAGCGTCGGCCGCGCTTCGTCGTGGCAGGCGTCGAACATCCCCATCAGGGCCGCCGCGCTGCGCGAGGCCTGGGCCATGCGGAGCAGCGCCGCGCGCGCATGCGCGTTGTCGGCGATYTCGGCCTGGCRCTCGAGATGCTCCGCTTCATAGAGATGGTCGTTGCGGCTGCCCATGGCGCAATCGTTTACAGGAGATGAACGCGCCCGCCATGTGACCGCTGGACGCACACCGCACGTTGTTCGAGGAATACCGCGCGCCCAATTGTCACAGATTGTTAAAGTCAGAATATAGCGGAAAATGAAAACACCCCCGGACCTGCTGGTCCGGGGGTGTCGTCCTGTTCCCCAACAGGACGGCGTCGGCTGCGCTGAAACTCGAGCGCGGCGGCGTCGCCTCAAAACTGATGACCCTCCTTTCGCCGAACGGGGATCGACAGGCAACGCGTCCGCCTGTCGCAGGCCCCATTTCGGGGATAAGGCCAAGCTAGAAAACGTTTGCGATCAACGGGCTCATCCAGAGAGGCTCCATAGCCCGCGACGAGCGGCCGCAGGCGATCGGCCCAGAAATGGGACCGGTCGCAAAAATGGATGGCCAAATCGATGACACCGGTAGCAAGTTAGGGAAAATCGTCACTGCAAGACGACAGGGCCCTCGCAAGCCCGGGAGGATCCAAGACACGCCCCTTCCGGCTCGACGACCGCCTCGCGTCGCCCGGAGTCCCATATGCCGCTCAGCCCGATCTCTCGCCGCCGCCTGATGGCCACCTCGGCCGCCGCCTTCGCCGCAGCCAGCGCCCTGACCCCGCTGAAGGCCCTGGCCGCCCCCAGCAAGGCGCAGGCCCTGGACACGATGAAGAAGGCTGCCCGCTTCATGGTGGAGAAGGCGGCTTACAAAGGCGGCTACGTCTGGAGCTACCTGCCCGACTTCTCGCGCCGCTGGGGCGAGATGGAAGCCTTCCCGACCATGATCTGGGTCCAACCGCCGGGCACCGGCACCATGGGCCACCTGTTCCTGGACGCCTATCACGCCACCGGCGACGACTATTACTACGACGCCGCCTGCAAGGCCGCCGAGGCCCTGATCGCCATCCAGCACCCGGCCGGCGGCTGGAACTACCTGGGCGACCTGGCCGGCGAGGCCTCGATCCGCAAATGGTACGACACCATCGGCAAGAACGGCTGGCGGCTCGAGGAATTCCAGCACTACTACGGCAACGCCACCTTCGACGACGCCGGCACGGCCGAGAGCTCGCAATTCCTGCTGCGCCTGTACGTCGAGAAGAAGGACAAGCGCTTCAAGCCGGCCTTGGACAAGGCCCTGCAGTTCGTCCTCGACAGTCAGTATCCGGTCGGCGGCTGGCCGCAGCGCTTTCCGCTGAAGAACGAATTCCACCACCACGGCCACGAGGACTACACCGGCTTCATCACCTTCAACGACGACGTCGCCGGCGAGAACATCAAGTTCCTGATCATGGTCTGGCAGGCGCTGGGCGATCCGCGCACCCTGCCCGCGATCAAGAAGGCCATGGACTGTTTCGTGGTCTGCCAGCAGCCCCAGCCGCAGCCCGCCTGGGGCCTGCAGCACCATGTCGACACGCTGAAGCCGGCCGGCGCCCGCACCTATGAGCCGGAGGCCTTCGCCTCGCACACCACCGGCGCCAACATCGCCGCGTGCATGGACTTCTATGAACTGACCGGCGACCCGAAATATCTGGCGCGCCTGGGCGAGGCCCTGGACTGGCTGGACAGCGTCAAGATCACGCCCGAGATCCAGAAGGGCCGCCCCTACCCGACCTTCATCGAGATCGGCACGGGCAAGCCGCTATACATCCACCGCCGCGGCAGCAACGTCGTCAACGGCGCGTATTACAACGACCAGAACCCCGAGAAGACGGTCATCCACTACTCGTCGTTCCGGAGCGTGAACGTCGAGGGCCTGCGCAAGCGCCTGGCCAAGCTGAAGGCGACGCCGCCCGAGGTCGCCAGCAAGGACTCGCCGCTGAAGGGCGGCCGCAAGGCGCTGCCCAAGTACTTCACCACCGGCGACATCTCGGTCTCGGACCTGAACGTCGGCGTGCTGAAGGCTGACGCCGGCCAAGCCGCGCCCGACAAGGCCGCCGGCCTGATCGCGGCCCTGAACGGCGAAGGCTGGTGGCCGACCGAGCTGAAGGCGACCAGCAACCCCTATATCAGCGACGGCTCGCCCACGCCCGCGCCCGGCGACTTCAGCCAGACCCGGGTCGGCGACGCGACCGACACCTCGCCCTACATCACCGACACGCCCAAGATCGGCATCTCGACGGGCGCGTTCGTCGAGAACATGTCGGCGCTGATCAAGTATGTGACGGCCTAGGTCAGGCGAACGTCTTCTAGGAGGCGCGCCCCAGCGCCGCGCGCACCACTTCGGGCGCGTGGTCAATGACCCGCAGATAGGCGGTCAGGGCAGCGTCCGGTCGGGCGTCGCCGCGCTCCAGGTCCTCCAGCAGCGTCAGGTCGATGCGGAAGGCGTCGGCGAACTCGGCCTGGGAAAGGCCGGTGCGCCAGCGGACGGCCTGGACCAGGGCGCGGGCGGATCGCGAGCGGGCGGGCGTGGCGGCTTCGTCGATCGCGGGGTCGGCGGGTCGGGTCATCATCGGTACGCTCCTGGGCACTGGCCACCCCTCGAGGGTCTTCTAGACCGCATCGATTGCAGAAATTCGACGGCTTTGAGTCAACGCTGCGTCGCCATGGCCCGCGCCTTGGCCTCGACCTCCTCGACACCGCGCAGCGGATCGCCCGACGCCTCCAGCATGCGGTTGAAGGCCCGAAGGTCATTGGTCGTGATGTGTCGGATCTTCTTGTCGCGCGACCATTCCAGACCGATCAGTTGGCCCAGCCGGCACGCCTTGGGCAGCAGGGCCGGCTGCTCCTTGGCGCCGCCCTTGATCATCAGCTTGCCGACGATGTCGTTCCAGTTCGGCGATCCCGCGAAACAGAACGGCAGGTGGTCGCAGGTTCCGGTCCAGAAGCGCTTGTACCAGCGGGCATGGAGGGGTGTGTCATAGGTCAGACCCTCGCTGGGCGTGACAAACGCCCGGCAGTCCTCACGAACGAAGTCCTGAGCGTCGGCGGCGCCGGCGACCAGCAGAGCCGCAGCAAGGATCGGCGCTACGAGAACGGAATTGGCGAGACGAACCAACAAGGCTTCTCCAGAGGAACTGAAGCGTTGTTAAGTCTGCGTCTTCGACAAAAATGCGGCGGTGGCCTCGATAGCGTCGACAAGTCCGACCCGCTCGATGGTCACCCCTTCCGGAAGACTGGAGAACAGCCGCGTCGGCGCGGCCGCGTCCAGCATGACGAAGACGCCCTGGTCGTCCGCGCGGCGGATCAGGCGGCCAAAGGCCTGGCTGATGCGGGCGCGAGCCACGGCGTCGTCATAGCCCTTGCCGCCGAAGCGCAGCCGCCGGGCCTTGTGCAGCACGTCGGGGCGCGGCCACGGCACGCGGTCGAACACCAGCAGCCGCAAGGACCGCCCCGGCACGTCCACCCCGTCGCGGATGGCGTCGGTGCCCAGCAGGCACGCGTCCTCCTCGGCCCGGAAGATGTCGACCAGGGCGCCGACCTCCAGCGGGTCGACGTGCTGGGCGTAGAGCGCCAGGCCCTGGTCGGCCAGCGGCGCGGCGATCTGCTCGTGCACCGCCTTCAGCCGGCGGATGGCGGTGAACAGGCCCAGCCCCCCGCCGCCGGCGGCCAGGAACAGCTCGCGCATGGCGGCCGAGACCTGGCGCGGATCTTCCTTGTTCACGTCGGTGACGACATAGGCCTTGGCGTGGTTCGCGTAGTCGAACGGCGACACCAGGCGCAGCACCTTGGGCGCGGTCGGCAGGCGCGCCGCGCCGGTGCGCATCTCGGCCAGGGCGAACGGGTCCTCGAGGGCCGGGTCAACCAGGGTGGCGCTGGTCACCAGCACCCCGTGGGCCGGTGACAGCACCGCCGCGCGCAGCGGCTCGGTCGGATCCACCCAGTGGCGGCGGCAGGYGGCGTCGACGACCCGGCCATAGAGGAAGGTCGCCTCGAACCAGTCGACGAAGTCCGGATCGGTCGCGGTCGGATCGACGTCGTCGTCCTCGACCGCCTTCAGGATCGAGCGCCAGGCCGGCAAGGTCATGCGGGCGCGGCGGTCGAGACCGCGCAACGCCCCTTCGATCCGGGCGCGTTCGGACGGGGCCAGGTGTTCGGCCTCCTCGTCCAGCGTATCCTCCAAGGCGCGGGCCAAGGCCAGCAGCGGCGCCTCGATGGCGGCCAGGGCCTTGGCGGCCTCGGGCGCGCGTTCGCGGACGAGTTCAGTGGCCGGCCGGGCGTCGCATTGCAGGCCCAGATCCGCCCCGCCGCGGTCGCTGGTGCGGGCGCGCAGCTGCTCGATGACCGCGACCAGGAAGTTCTCGATCGGGCCGATCGGATTGATCTGGCCGTCGGGCGGCGCGACCCGCCCCGACCAGCCCTCGCCCGGCAGGGCGGCGGCGGCGTGGATGGCCTGGGTCATGGCGCCCCGCGCGCCCTCGCGGTCGCCCAGGATGTCGAGCAGGCGCGCCTCCAGCCCGCGCCCGCGCCGTCCACGACCTTCGGGTCCCCGGATCCAGCGACGCAACTCCGCGGCTTCTGCGCCCGACAGGGCCGCGGAAAAGGCGCTGTCGGCCGCCTCGAACAAATGGTGGCCTTCGTCGAAGACGATGCGCTTGAGGCTGGTGGTCTCGTTGTCGCCCTTCAGGCCCCGCGCCGTCCGCGCGCCGTCGAAGGCGGCCTGGGTCAGCACCAGGGCGTGGTTGGCGATGACGATGTCGGCGCGCTTGGACGCCCGCACGGCCTTTTCGATGTAGCAGATGCGATAGTGCTGGCAGCCGGCGTGGATGCACTCGCCCCGCCGATCGACCAGGTTCGAAGGACTGGCCTGGGCAGAGGGCGGCACGGCGGACAGCGTCGGCAGCCAGGCCGGGAAGTCGCCGCCGGTCATGTCGCCGTCACGCGTGGCCCGAGCCCAGCGGGCGGTCAGGGCCAGGCCGACTAGGTCGCCGTTGCCCAGCTGGGCGCCGTTGATCTGCTCCTGGAAGTTCAGCAGGCACAGATAGTTCTCGCGGCCCTTGCGCACGACCGCCTTGCGGGCGCGTTCCTTGAGGTCGGGATAGATCGAACGGCTCTCGCGCTCGATCTGGCGCTGCAGGGCGCGGGTGTAGGTGCTGACCCAGACCGCCGGACCGTTCGCCTCGGCCCACAGCGACGCCGGGGCCAGATAGCCCAGGGTCTTGCCGACGCCGGTGYCAGCCTCGGCCAGCATCATGCGCGGCTCGCCCTCGCGCTCGCGCGGCTGGAAGGCGTAGGCGGCCTCCTTGGCGAAGGTCATCTGCGCCTCGCGCACCTCCTCCAGGCCCGAGCGCTGCAGCAGCTCGGTCAGGCGCTCGCCGACTCGTTCCGGATCGATCGGCCGCGAGCCGGCCTCGCCGGGCGGGGCCTGATCCTCCCACTCCGGCAATCGAGCCCAGACATCCAGGCCCGAACCCCGGAACTGGTTACCAGCCTGGACCGAGCGCAGGGCGCCGATCACGGCCGAGCCCCACGACCAGCCGGCCTTGGCCAGGGTCTCGGCGACGGCGAGGGCCTCCTCGCGCGAGGGGACGGGCGTCAGGGTCAGCTCGCGCAGCAGGGCGTCGGCGCTCTCGCGCAGGCTCTGGGCCTGCTCCGCCGCCCCGTGCGGCTCGGCCAGACCCAGCGCCATGGCCAGGCCCACCGCCGACGGCGCGCAAAAGGCGGCCGGGCGGACGAAGGCGTGCAGCTCCAGCACGTCGAACAGACGCGGTCCGCGCGAGGGCGGCGACAGGTTCAGCCGGCGTGCGGTCATCGCCGCGTGGGCCACCAGCACCGGGCCATGCTCGAACAGGTCGCGAGCGTCGGGCGCACGCAGGATTCGGCCTTCGCCGCCGCCGTCGGCCATGCCGGCGCGCGGCCCGGGCAGGACGACCAGGGCGGGAGCCAGGTCCAAAGTCGGCGGGAAAGCGGTCACGCGAGTCTGTTAGCAAAAACCGCCGTGAAACAGAATGGGAACAGACGGTTTCGAGACGACTTTCGGCTCAGCCGATCGGGCTTTCGTCGTCGTCGAGGCCTTCCAGCCGGTTGACCGCCTTCTGGGCCTTCTGGCGCAGGTCGGCGTCCTCGCTCTCGGCCGCTCGGCGATACATCAGCAAAGCCAGCTCATCGTCGGCCTTGATGCCCTGGCCGCGCTCGCACATGACGCCGAGATCGTACCAGGCCTCGAGATAGCCCCGGTCGGCCGCCAGCTGGAACCAGCGCATCGCCTCGACGTAGTTGACCGGCACGCCCTCGCCGTTGTGGTGCACGACGCCCAGGTTCGACATGCCGGCGGGCAGGTCGTTGCTGGCGGCGGCGGCGTACAGGCGCAGCGCCTCGGCGTGATCGGCCCGCACGCCGCTGCCTTCCGAGTGCAGGCGGCCCATGGCGTTCATGGCGTCGGCCGACCCCATCTCGATCGCCCGGCGCAGCATCAGGACGCCCTGGGCGAGATCGACCTTGGTCCCGTAGCCGTCGAGATAGGCCTCGCCCGCGCTATAGGCGCCCCGCGCCGAGCCCGCGGCGGCGGCCTTCAGGTACCAGGTCAGCGCCAAGCGCGGGGTCTCGGCGATCCCGCCGCCGCCTTCGTGGGTCACCCCGACATTGTACATGCCGTTCGGATCGCCCAGCTGGGCCGCCCTTGCATAGAGCTTCAGCGCAGCGCGGCGGTCGGCCTTCACGCCATCCGTACCGTCGAAATAGACGTTACCCAGTTCGACCATGGCGTCGGTGTCGCCGCCAGCCACGCCCTTGCGCAGCCAGAACAGGGCTTGGGGCACGTCGCGGCCGACGCCTTCGCCCTCCAGGTACAGCATGGCCAAGTCGACATAACGGGCGGCGTCGCCGCGCTTGGCCTGGCTGAGCGCGGCCTCGAAGGTCGCCCTGGCCTCGCCGCCTGTGTCCGCCCACGCGCCAGCCGCGCCGCCCATCGACAGCGCCAAGCCCACCAGCACAGGTAGCAGCCTGCTCCGCATCATGTCCCCACCGCCCGCCAATCGTCGCTTCGACGGGCGGGTGTCAAGGCAGACAACCGCAAGCTCGACCATGCGCAACCGGACTCGCCCCAGAGGCGCTAGCGAAAGGAGAAGCGCGCAAAAGACGGGTGAAACAGAAGGGGAACATGCTATATCGCGGACAATGCTCGCGGCTGACGCCCTTCCCCCCAAGTTCCGAGACTGGTTCGCCGCCCGCGGCTGGAGCCCGCGCGAACATCAGCTGGCCATGCTGGAGAAGGCCCGCCAAGGGCGCGGCGCGCTGCTGATCGCCCCGACAGGCGGCGGCAAGACCCTGGCCGGCTTTCTGCCCAGCCTGATCGAGCTGACCGAACGGCCGCCGCGCAACACGCCAGCCGGCGTTCACACCCTCTATATCTCGCCGCTGAAGGCCCTGGCCGTCGACGTCGAGCGCAACCTGCTCACTCCCATCCG
Organism: Caulobacter sp. P4_E5; assembly: GCF_056401555.1. Lineage (NCBI taxonomy): Bacteria > Pseudomonadati > Pseudomonadota > Alphaproteobacteria > Caulobacterales > Caulobacteraceae > Caulobacter > Caulobacter sp. P4_E5. Next base: position 8,577 of record NZ_JBFUJD010000046.1, on the reverse strand, counting down.
CGAGATGGGTCTCCCGATCGTGGCCGAGAGCCGCACCGGCGACACCGGCGAGGCCCGCAAGGCCCGCCAGAAGATCAGGCCGCCGGACATCCTGCTGACCACGCCCGAGCAGCTGGCCCTGTTCTGCGCCTGGGAAGGCGCGCGCGAATATTTCGTCGACCTGCGCTGCGTGATCATCGACGAAGCCCACGCGATCTGGCCAAGCAAGCGCGGCGACCTCCTGGCGCTGGGCTTGGCGCGGCTGCAACGGTTCGCGCCAACGATGCGACGGGTGGGCCTGTCGGCGACGGTGGACGATCCGGACCTGGTGCGGAAGTGGTTGGGATGGAACTCCCCTCCCCCTTGCGGGGAGGGAGCAGGGGGTGGGGGTGTCAGCCCCGCGGCGTCAGAGCTTGCTCCCCCACCCCACCCCCTCCCCGCAAGGGGGAGGGGCTCGACGGCGCATGACATCGACCTCGTGCTCGGCTCCGGCGGCGCCCAACCGGTGGTGGAAGTCCTCGTCTCTGGCGGCCGGGTGCCATGGGCCGGCCATACGGCCGAGCACGCCATGGCCGAGGTCTATGAGATCATCAAGTCGTCCAAAACGGCTCTGATCTTCGTCAACACCCGGTTCCAGGCCGAGTTCGCGTTCCAGCGCTTGTGGGAGCTGAACGAGGCGGACCTGCCCATCGCTCTGCACCACGGCAGCCTGTCGGCCGAACAGCGCCGCAAGGTCGAGGCGGCCATGGCCAAAGGCGCGCTTCGGGCCGTGGTTTGCACCTCGACCCTAGACATGGGCATCGACTGGGGCGACGTCGATCTGGTCATCCAGCTGGCCGCGCCCAAGGGGGCATCGCGGATGGTCCAGCGGATCGGCCGCGCCAACCACCGGCTGGACGAACCCAGTCGGGCCCTGTTCGTACCCGCCAGCCGCTTCGAGATGCTGGAGTGTCGGGCCGCCGCCGACGCCATCCTGGAAAACCATCTGGACGGCGACCCGCCGCGCATCGGCACCCTGGACACCCTGGCCCAGCACATCATGGGTTGCGCCTGCTCCGAGCCCTTCGACCTGATCACCCTCTACGAGGAAATCCGTTCGACCGGTCCCTATGCCGAGCTGTCGTGGGAGGACTTCGAAACGGTCGTCGATTTCGTCTCGACCGGCGGTTACGCGCTGCGCACCTACGACAAGTTCCGCCGCATCGTGCACACGCCCGAGGGCCTGTGGACCGCCCGCAACGCCCAGGCCCGCCTGCAACACCGGATGAACGTCGGGGCCATCGTCTCGCCGGGCATGATCAACATCCGGATCGGCGGCGGACGACGGCCAATGGGAGGTCGCAAGATCGGCGAGGCCGAGGAAGGCTATTTCGAGCAGCTGACGCCGGGCGACACCTTCATCTTCGCCGGCCAGGTCTGGCGCTACAACAGCATGGTCGGGGCCGACGCCTTCGTGTCCCCTGCGCCAAACGACGATCCTAAGATGCCCAGCTGGGGCGGCTCGAAGTTCCCGCTGTCGACCTATCTGGCCAGCCGCGTACGCCAGATGATGCACGACGAGCGCGAATGGACCGCCCTGCCCCCCGACGTCCAGGAATGGCTGGCCTGGCAGAAGATCCGCTCGGCCATTCCAGGCGATGGCGAGATGCTGCTGGAGACCTTTCCGAACGGAAAGCGGTTCCACATGGTCTGCTACCCGTTCGAGGGCCGCCTGGCCCACACCACCCTGGCTATGCTGCTGACCCGGCGGCTGGACCGGTTGGGCGTCGGGCCGCTGGGCTTCGTCTGCAACGACTACGCCCTGAACCTGTGGTCGCTGCGGCCGATGGACGACCTGGATCTCGACGAACTGTTCGCCCAGGACATGCTGGGCGACGACCTCGAGGCTTGGCTCGACGAAAGCTTCATGATGAAGCGAGCCTTCAAGCATTGCGCCCTGATCGCTGGGCTGATCGAGCGTCGCCACCCGGGCGCCGAGAAGTCCGGGCGGCAAGTGACCTTCTCGACCGACCTGATCTACGACGTGCTGCGCAAACACCAACCCGACCACCTGATGCTGCGCTGCGCCCGCCACGACGCGGCCACTGGCATGCTCGACATCGCCCGACTGGGCGACATGTTGACCCGCGTGCACGGAAACATCCGCCACATGCCGCTGGACCGTGTCTCGCCGCTCGCCGTGCCGATCATGCTGGAGATCGGCCGCGAGCGCGCGCCAGGCGACGCCGCCGGCGAGATGATCCTGGCCGAGGCCGAGGAAGACCTGATCGCCGAGGCCATGTCGTGACGCGTTTCTCCCCCTCCGCCTGCGGCGGCCTGCGAATCGCCCTGTCCAATGTCGAGGTGATGCTGCGCTGGTCCGGCGCGATGTGGCTGGAGGCCGAGCGCACCCTGGTGGTCGCCGACCTGCACTTCGAGAAGGGCAGCAGCTACGCCGCCCGCTTCGGCCAGATGCTGCCGCCTTATGACACGCGCGAAACCTTGGACCGGCTGGATCGCGAGATCGCCCTGCTCACTCCGGATCGCCTGATCTTCCTGGGCGACAGCTTCCACGACGGCGACGGCGAGGCGCGGCTGGCGCATGACGACGCCCGGCGGCTGGAGGGCCTGGCCGTGGGCCGCGAGCTGGTCTGGGCGGTGGGCAACCACGACTCCGACGGCCCCAAGGTCCTGCCCGGCGAGATCATCGACGAAGCCGTGATCGCCGGCCTGACCCTGCGCCACGAGCCCCTGCCCGGCGTCCAACTGGGCGAAGTTGCCGGTCACCTGCATCCCGCCGCTAAGGTCACCAGCGGTCGCGCCACGATCCGCCGCCGCTGCTTCGTCACCGATGGCCAGCGGCTGGTGCTGCCGGCGTTCGGCGCCTTCACCGGCGGGCTGAACATCCTGGACGAAGCGTTCTCGAACCTGTTCGCCGGCCCGCTGCTGGCCGGCGCATTAGGACCCAAGCGGGTCCACGCCGTGGGCCGGAAATCGCTGCGGCCGGACTAGAGCGCGCCAGGGTTAAGTGTGTGCGGTTAACCCGCCCGGGCGCGCTCTAGCTCTAGAAAGGCTCTAGGGCCGGCTGGAGATCTGGATAGCGTTGCCGTCGGGATCGCGGCCGTCGCACATGTCGAAGACGGGCGTGGACTTGACCGGACCAAGGCCCTTGAAGCCTCGCAAGATCAGATTGGCCCGCGTCGTTCCGACATCGGCGGCATGGAAGACGATCTTCGGCGGCCGATTGCCGACCTTGGATGCGCCGGCGTGGATGGCGATGTTGCAGCCTCCCGCGTTCAGCTCGGCCCACCCCTCCTCCGTTCCCACGACCGACAGGCCGATCACGTCGCGATAGAAGGCCGCCAGCCGAGTCACGTCGGGGGAAAAGAGGGTGATTCGCTTGAGAATGAGGTCCATGTCCGCTCCGATAAGGGGTGCCTGGACCTCAAAGAGCGGGCCGCATTTATTTTAACAAGCCCGACGGGCCGGTCACATATGCAGCGCCTGCTCCAGCGAAAACGCCAAGGAGATGGCGGCGCCGGCGGTCATCAGGGTGCGCATGCGCGGACGCCAGGTCGGTCCGTCGTGGTCGGTCACGTCCCAGACCCACTGCAGCAGGAAGACCAGCAGGAAGCCCGACAGCTGCCAGGCCGGCTCGAACTTCAGCTCGCCCAGCAGCAGGCCGAATCCCGCCAGCGGGAACAGCAGCGAAATGCCCAGCACCGACCAGCGCGGGCTGGGGTGCTCGATCTCGAGCCCCGTGCGCACGCCGCCGAAATACGAAACCATCGCGGCCGAATAGGCCAGCAGGCCCAGCAGCGACGACTTCTGAATGCCGACCGGGCCGTAGCAGAACAGCCCCGATGCTATGAAGAAGGGAATGAGGGTCGATAGACCAAAGACCCATACCGCCGGTGGCACCGGCGTCCGCCCCGCCGCGGACTCGTTCATGACTCAACTCCTTCGGAAGGCGACCGAAGCCGCCCACCCTGCCCCGAGCGCGACTATTACCGACACGAGCCCATAGGTCCACGGACGATCTTTCGCGAACAGGTAGAGCGCCCGCTCGGCGCCCGCCTTCTCGACCACCAGGACGCGGTCGCGGATCGACACTGGCTTGCCGTCCTGGAACAACACGATGCGGGCGGTGTACTGGCCGATCGGGGCCTCGGCGGGAAGGTTGAGCTGGGCGCGGAACAGACCTTTGTCGACGAAGCGGACGCCACGCGGGTCGGCGGCGTAAAGGCCCGCCTTCTCCTTCAGACGCAGTACGGCCCGCCGCCAATCGAGGTAGTCGGCGCCTAGGCGGCTGACCACGACGTCGCGCACGCCATAGGTCGTCTCGACCCGCTGCTCCAGCGGCGCAGCGATGGCCAGGTGCTCCAGGCCCGCGCCCAGGTGGCGCAGCGGGGCGAAGCCGGCGATGTCGGTCAGCGGCCGGGTCGAGGCCACGCGGTAGAAGCCCGGCGCGCCGCGGAACACCACCGGCCGGCTGTTCAGCCACAGGCCCGCGACCTGGGTCTTGCGGGCGATGCGGATCGGGGTCTCGGGGCCGCGCACGATGACGACGATGTCGCTGGGCCGGTCCTTGGGATCGAAGACCGCGCCGTACAACACGATGCGCGCGCCCCGAAAACCGGAGCTGACCCGGATCTCGGTGTCGGTCAGGGCGGCCGAGATCGCCGGCGCGGGCGGGGCCTGGACCAACGGGACCTGAGCGGGCGGGGTCATCGCACCGTCCCCGTCATCAGTACGAACGCCTCCTCAGGCTTCAGGAACAGGCCCGCGCCCATGCGCAGGCCGACCAGCAGCACCAGCAGGGCCAGCAGCGCCCGCAGCTCCTCGGCGCGGAAGCGGCCCGAGGCGCGCGCTCCCAGCTGGGCCCCGATCACCCCGCCGATCAGCAGCAGGGTCGCCAGCACGATGTCGACGGTCTGGTTGCGGCCGGCCTGCAGCACGCTGGTCAGCGAGGTGGTGATGACGATCTGGAACAGGCTGGTGCCCACCACCACCGGCGCGGGCATCCGCAGCAGGTAGATCATGGCCGGCACCAGAATGAAGCCGCCGCCGACGCCCATGACCGCCGACAGGATCCCGACGAACACACCCAGCAGGATCGGCGGAATGACGCTGATATAGAGGCGCGAGCGCGGAAATCGCACCTTGAACGGCAGGGCGTACAACAGCAGCGGCCGGCGGTCGCGGCGCGGCTTGGGCGGCTGGCCCCGGCGGCGGCGCAGGATCGCCCCGACCGACTCGGTCAGCATCAGTCCGCCGATGACGCCCAGGAACACCAGGTACGAGACCGAGACCGCGAAATCGGCCTGGCCGATCAGCCGCAGCCAGCGGAACACCTCGACCCCGGCGAACGAGCCGATCGCCCCGCCGCAGGCCAGGACACCGCCCATGCGGAAGTCGACCACGCGCTTTTTGCTGTAGGCGATAACACTGGAGACCGAGGAGGCGGCGACGTGGTTGGCCTCACTGGCCACGGCCACGACCGGCGGGATGCCCATGAACACCAGCACCGGGGTCATCAGGAAGCCGCCGCCGATGCCGAACAGCCCCGAAATGAAGCCCACGAGCCCGCCCAGCGCCACCAGCAGCAGCGCGTTCACCGACACCTCGGCGATGGGAAGGTAGAAGTGCAAAGCTCGCGCGGCCTTCGCGGCGTCAGGGAGATCCCTGATTGCCGGGTGGGGACCAGGGGGTCAACGCGATAGATGCTCCACCGCGTCGCGGGGGAGCTGTCGCGGAGCGACTGAGGGGGCTAGCTGGACGTAGGCCGAGTTGGCCCCCTCCGGCCCTCCGGGCCACCTCCCCCGCTCGCGGGGGAGGACCATCTTACCGGGCGTAGACCGCCAGGCGATTCAGGGTCTCGCCGTCCATGGCGCCCGAGGCCGGCAGGCCCTGGTCGCGTTGATAGGCGGCGATGGCCATCCGCAGGGCCGGCGAAGCGACGCCGTCGCGCGGACCTTGGTAGTAGCCCAGTTGCGACAGCACCTTTTGAGCCAGACCCAGATTGGCGTTGGCGGCGGGAGCGGTCGAGGTCGACAGGCTGGCCGTCTGGACCTGGGTCTGCGGACGGAAGGCCAGGGCCGAGCGGTCGGCGGTCTGCTGGGCCTCGGCGGTCAGCTGAGCGCGCAGGGCCTGAGCGCGACCACGCGCGGTGGCGTCACCGGCCCGGCCGGCGATCACGTACCACTTGTAGGCCTCGGCCGGATTCTGGCTGACGCCGAAACCGCCTTCATAGAGCTGGGCCAGGTTGAACTGGCTGTCGACCAGGCCGAGGTCGGCGGCCTTGCGGAACCAGGTGGCGGCGGTGGTCACGTTGCGCGGACCGCCCTCGCCCTTGAAATAGTAGAGCGCCAGGTTGTGCATGGCGCGCGCGTCGCCGCCATTGGCCGCGCGCTCGCTCCAACGGCGAGCCTCCGGCATGTCCTGTTTCACGCCCTTGCCGCTCTCGTACATCTTCGAGAGGTAGAACTGGGCGGCGGGATAGCCGCCATTTGCGGCCTGCTTCAGGGCGTCGAGGCCCGAGCGGTCGCCGGTCTCGATCTTGCGAACGCCGTCCTCGAACAGCGCCTTGGCGTTGTCGGCGGGCTGGGCCGGGGTCACGGCGTCGACCGGCATCGCCTGACCGGCTGTCAGGGCGACGGCGGCGCGCGGCAAGCCCGGCGTGGTGTCGGCTTCGGGACGGGTGACCTCGACGTCAGCCTGGCGACCGGCGATGGCGGCGGCCACGCGGGTGGGCGCGGCGCCGGAACCATCGGTATTGAGCAGCAGCAAGCCGCCCACGCCCGCGCCCAGGGCGCCGGCCGCGCCGAACACGGTGATGGCGGTCGCCACGGTCGCGCCCAGGCGGCGCTTTTGCTTCTTGGCGGCGAAACCACCGAAACCGCTGAATAGCGAACCGGACTTTTCGCCCTTGGCCTTCTTTTCCGGCTTGGCCTTGCCGGCGCCCTTGGCGTCGGCGGCGGCCGCGGCGCGCGCGGCGGCGCGGGCCTGTTCGATGATGTCGCGGGTCGACAACGGGCGCGCCGGTTCGGCCGGGGCGAAGTCGGAAACCTCAGACTCGACCTCATAGCGCGGCGCTTCGGGCTCGAAGCCGTCGGCGATCGCGTAGTCGTCGTGGGCGAAGCCAGGCTCTTCCGGCTCTTCGGCCGGGAACTCGGCGACCTCGAAGGCCGGCGCGCGCGAAGGCGGCGGCGGGGCCTCGAAGACATCGTCCTCGTCGTGCGTGTCATGGCCGCTGAACGAAGCGGATTGGCCGAAATAGCTGTCTTCGAACGGCGAAACGGGCGGCGGCGCGGCGCGAACGGGCGCGGGGGCCGGAGCGACCGGCGCCGGCGTTTCCAGCTTGCGCTGGGCGTCGTGCAGGCGGGTGTCGATCTTCTCGCGCGCTTCCTCCAGCATGCGGAGCGTGCGCTCCTCGCTCTGGCGGATGCGGTCGACCAGCTCCTGGCTGGAGCGTTCTTGGCGCTGGTTCAGGCGCTCGGTGACGCGAGCGACCTGTTCGCCGACATCGTCGATGGCCAGGGCGTTGCGGCGCTCGGCGCTGCCGATGCGCTCGGCCAGCTTCTCGGTGATGCGGGCGATCTCGCCGCCCAGCTTTTCCAAGGCCTGGGCCTGGACGCTGTCGGCGCGGTTCAACTTGTGCTCGACGGTGGCGGCGATGCGGGCGACCTCCCCCCCGACCTGCTCGATGGCGGCGGCGTTGCGGCTCTCGGCGGCGTGGACCCGACGATTGAAGGCGTCGGCGACGCCAACGACCTCGCGGCCCATGCGCTCGATAGCCTGGGCCGAACGTTGCTCGGCGGCCTGAACGTGGGCCGCCATTTCACCGAGCTTGCGCTCCATGCGGTCGAAGCGGCCATCGGCGCTTTCGCGCAGCTTGGCGGCCATCTCGACGCGCGCGGCTTCCATGCGCTGAGCCAAGTCCGCGGCCAGGCTGTCCAGGCGTTCCTGGACGCCGGCGGTCGGGTTGGCGCCTTCGACGGCGCCCAGGCGCTGGTCCAGGGCCGAGAACGACGAGCCGAGCTCGCGCAGGGCCTCGCTGGTGCGGGTTTCGGCGGCTTCCAGGCGCTCGCCCAGCCGCGCCACGACGGCGTCGACCAGGGCGGCGGGATCTTGCGGGGCGGCGGCCGGGGTCGCCGATTGTTCGTTGATACGGGCTTCCAGCGCGGCGATCGCTTCGCGGGTGCGGGCCTCGCCGTCATAGAGGTGGCTGGCGACCTTGCCCAAGGCGCCTTCCAGGGCGCGCAGAGCTTCCGCCGAACGCGGCCCAGCCGCCTCGGTCTCGATGCGGCGCACACGCTCCACGGCGCGGGCCTGCTCGGTCTTAAGCTCGTCCACAGCACCTTCGAAACGAGCGGCGACGGCGATCTGTTCACGCTCCGACTGTCCCAATCGCGTGAGCGCGTCGCGGACCGAGTGGTCGATGCCCGAAATGGCCGCGGCGCTGCGGCCCTCGGCGGCTTCGATGCGTTGGGTCAGGCGGTCCAGGGCCACGGCCACGCGGCCGACCTCGTCCGCCGGGTGCTCGGCGATTTCGATACGCGGGGGAGCATCGTCCTTGACGATCTCGAGATAGGCGCGGTTCGGCGCGCTGTCGGAACC